>CAZCAK010000008.1:8192-15277 GCA_964496605.1 uncultured Acidiferrobacteraceae bacterium
TGCTCAGAGAAAAATCGTTAAAGCAAAATCATTGCTTAAACACATCCGCAACATTGCCGGCGTGGAAGCAATGACGATAATTCACTTCAGTACTCGGTGTACTTTTTGGCGCTGGCTCGGACCTTATCGGCGGGATATTTTTGCGCGTTGCGCACGATCTTGCGTTGCGCGGCGTCGATGAGATCGACATTCATTCGATCGGCGAGTCGGATTAAATATAATAAAACGTCGGCCAATTCTTCTTCGATAAGATTACGTTGCTCGACGCTGAGATCGGCGCTTTGTTCCGGCGTGAGCCATTGAAAATGTTCCAGCAATTCCCCAGCCTCGACGATCAAGGCCATCGCCAGATTTTTCGATGTGTGAAACTGTTCCCAATCGCGCTCGCGCGCAAAGTCGCGCAGGCGTTGGCGCAGATCGTCGAGTCGGTCCATGGGTCTAGTGCAGATTCGGGTTCGGTTGTACGTCTTCCACGCATTGTACGCCGACTGCATTCGGCGTGTGTTTGCCACGATACATGGCGCGATCGACGTGCTCGAGCACGCTATTCAGATCCTGCCCGTGACGCGGCGCCTCGCCGACGCCGATAGTGATGCTGAGGTCGAGCGGTTCGCGCAGTACCCATTGTTGAATATTTTGCTGCAGGCGCAGCCCGAGTAAGCGGCCCTTTTCCAAATCGGTGTCGGGTAGGATTAAAACGAATTCGTCGCCGCCATAGCGCGCCGCGATATCGCCTTTGCGAATTGAGCGGCCGATGATATCCCCAATTTCGACCAATACGCGATCGCCGGCGCGATGTCCGAGCTGATCGTTGACAGTTTTAAACTTGTTCAAATCCGCAAACAGCACCGCGATCGATCTGTCGCCGCGATCGAGACCATTAAACAACAACTCGGCCTTTTCAAAGAGCGCACGCCGATTCAGCAAGCCGGTCAGGGCGTCGACACGGCCTTCGTTTTCGAGACGCTGCTTTACCGCCTCGATGCGGTTCATGAGCGAATACGAATACAAAACCACGATGCCGCCGAACAGTAAGACGAATACCGTTGCGAGATTGAGGCCCTCGAGATTATCCGAATAACGCAGATATAAACTGATCAAACCGAAAATAAAGCTGCCGAACACCGCCTCGCGGAAGAAGCGCATGCTATAGCGCATGCCGTTGCCGAGGATAACCGCGAGATACGCCATGAGCGAAGGTGTGATGCTTGGCCCACGATCGGCGACGACGCAGAACGATACGAACAGAATGTCGATCCACATCGCGATACGCCAGCGCAGCGGGTCGTGCGGCCGTCGATAGGCGTGCACCATCCCGATGGTGACGGCACTGACGTAAAACCCATAGACGACATACACCGCTGACAGGTCCGGCCAGTGCCCATCGAATGGGCGGTAGTACGTGAAATAAGCCAAGCCGAGAGACCAAAACAAAAAGCGCGTCAGAAATTGCGCGCGTTGTTCCGGCCACGGCGGGCTGGCGCGTTCGGCGCGGCGAATATGTGCGAAGCGACGATCGAAACCGCTGCGGCGGTCGCTGGCGCGGCGGGCGAGTTGCGGGTCTTGACTCATAAACGGTGTTTCAAGCGTTGGCGCGCACGCGCGATGGCGCCGCGCACTTGCGGTAGCGCGGTGCCGCCGACGTGGTCGCGCGCGGCGATCGAGCCCGCGAGCGTCAAGGCCGCGAATACATCAGCCTCGATGTTGGCCGAAAACTTCTTAAGCTCGTCCAATTTGAGTTGCGCCAGATCGCGCCCCTGTTCAATACCGTAACGCACTGCCTTGCCGACGATCTCGTGCGCATCGCGAAACGCGACGCCGCGGCGCACTAGATAATCCGCGAGATCGGTAGCGGTGGAAAAGCCTTGCGCCGCTTGTTGCTCCATGCGCACCCGGTTAACGCGCATCGCGGCGACCATGGCGCAATAAATGCGCACGCTCGCAAGCGCGGTATCGAACGCGTCGAACAAAGGCTCCTTGTCTTCTTGGTTGTCTTTGTTGTAGGCGAGTGGCTGACCCTTCATCAATGTTAATAACGACATTAGCGCGCCTTGTACCCGCGCCGCCTTGCCGCGGATCAATTCCGGGACATCCGGATTTTTTTTCTGCGGCATGATCGAGGAGCCGGTGCAAAATGCGTCGCTAAGTTCCACGAAGCCGAATTGCGTCGTCGACCACAGAATAATTTCCTCTGAAAAACGCGACAGGTGCATCATCAAGGTCGCGAGCGCAAACGTTGTCTCGATGGCAAAATCCCGGTCGGCTACGCTATCGAGGGAATTTTCCGAGGCGGCGCTGAAGCCGAGCAGCTTGGCGGTATAGGCGCGATCGATCGGATAGCTGGTGCCGGCAAGCGCCGCGCTGCCGAGCGGCATGATGTTGACGCGCTTACGTGCATCTTGCAGGCGCGCATAATCGCGCTCCAGCATCTCGACCCAGGCCATGAGGTGGTGGCCGAAGGTAATCGGTTGCGCGATCTGCAGATGCGTGAAGCCGGGCATCACGCTCGCGGCTTCGCGCTCGGCAACATCGATTAACGCGGTCTGCAATTCGGTCAGCGCGCGATTCATGGCGTCGATTTGATCGCGCACATAGAGACGCAAGCTGGTCGCGACTTGATCGTTGCGTGAGCGTGCCGTGTGCAATTTCTTTCCCGCCTCGCCGATGCGCGCGGTAAGTGTCGCCTCGATGTTCATATGGACGTCTTCAAGCTCGACGCGCCATTCAAATTTGCCGTCGTCGATTTCGCGCTCGATTTCTTTCAGGCCGGCGACGATCGCCTTGCACTCGTCATCCGTGAGTACGCCGACGTGGGCCAACATTTGTGCGTGCGCGATCGAGCCGGCGATATCGTGGCGATAGAGACGACGATCGAATTGCACCGAGGCGGTGAACGATTCGACCAGCTGATCAGTGGCTTCGGTGAATCTTCCTTGCCACGGTTTATGCGCAGGCATGTATGACCTCATTCGTTAGCGATGCGCAATGCGCCGCCACTTATCTGCATCGATACCCCATTTATCGGGCATCGTTTGTTGCGTGCCGCTGCTTCGGCTATCGTTTCCCTCGCAGTTACCTGGTTCGGACTCTCCTTATGTGCACCCCCACCCCGAATGCCGGACCAGGGATTCCAAACCCCCCGTAAGGGGGGATTTTTTTGCCCCGAAACCGCATATATAACGATGTCCCGGAATGATTTGTGGCCGGGCAAATTGTCGTCTTTATACAGCGCTGCACCGTTGCGGTTCATCAAACGACGTGAGAGTCCCTAGTCGCTCCATTTTAAAACAGAGTATATTGGCTCGGCAGCCAATAGACGAGGCTTACTGCGATTTCGCATGAACGCACCGGTAAACGCCCAAGCCCCTAAAACAACCCAAACGCAACGTTTCCTGCCCAATGTGGGGTCGTTTGCGATCGCCATTCGTGTCATGTTCACTGCCCTGGTGGTGGCTTTGGTGCTTGCGATCGGACGCAACCCGGTAGCGGACGCACAGGCCTGGCAGGACTTCACCTTGCTGAGCATATTTGCCGCCGTGATCGCCCTGCTCGGCATCATCGGTTTAAAGATCTTTTCCGGTGTGGTTCGGCGCCTCTCGCTCCTGGGCGGCTCACTGTTGGTGTTCGCGGTATTATTGGCGGCGATTATTGGCGGGACGGCTGCGGTCCTGTATGGGCTGTTCTATCTCGGGTATACCGCTCACCCCTGGCCCGACCACCATATTTCCTTACTGATTCGCACCGCCCTGATCGGTGCGATCATCAGCGCCTTCGGTCTACGTTATCTAGTATTAGCACACCGTGCCCAACTCGACGCGCGTGCCGAGCAAGAGGCGCGCATGCAGGCCTTGCAGTCGCGTATTCGCCCGCATTTCTTATTTAATAGTATGAACAGTATCGCGAGCCTTACCCGCAGCGATCCGGCGCGGGCCGAGGCGGCGCTGCAAGATCTCGCCGACTTGTTTCGCGTGCTCCTTGCCGATGCCCGCAAGCTGGTACCGATCTCGGCTGAGCGCGAGATCTCGCGCCAATATCTCGAGATCGAAAAGCTGCGTTTGGGCGATCGGCTTAAGGTGGTTTGGAGCGTGAACAATATCCCGCGCAATGCCTTGGTGCCGGCGTTGACCCTACAGCCCTTATTGGAAAATGCGATTTATCACGGCATCGAACCGCGTTTCGGCGGCGGCACCGTCAAGATCGAGCTCTGGGCCGAAAGCGATATCCTATACTTTATGATCAGCAATCCCTTGCCGGAGGTGCCAAAGCACGCGCACGGCAAGGGCAATAAGATCGCCATGGATAATATCCGCCAACGCCTTGCAACCCATTTTGGACCCAACGCCAGCATGCAGCACTTTGACGACGGCACGCAGTACCACGTGAAGGTTAAGATGCCGATCGTTAAAGGTTAGCGTGGGGCGCGTATTCATGAGCGAGGCGACAAACGCCTCACGCGTGTCTTGGTATGGACGCCTACGCCAGACCGTACGACGACTCGCCGGCATGTTCAACACGCGTCCCGCGGTAGCCGCCGCCTTCGTGCCCGGCGCGGCGCACGAACAACAATACTTCTTACCCAATTTTTGCCGCGGCGAGATGGTCGCGAGCGTCGCGGTAATCGCCCAATTATTGGCGCTGGTGATCACCTTAATCACGCGGCGGATTTTCCGTAACGTGTTCGTCGATTTCCTGATGATCTCCCTATTCGTGCAATGGATCGCGCTGGCGAGCGCCGGAACCTTATGCGTTGCGCGTAATTATTTGCGCACACTGCCGGACCGGCGTGCCTTGGCCTTGGCCTATGGGTTATTGCTGGGCGTCACGGTAGTGGTGAGCGAGATGGCATTGTGGGTGGCCGCCGCCGCGGGTCTGATCGATCGCGCGCACTCACAGTGGTATTTATATTTCCATACGCAAAACTTCGCCATCAGTGCAATCGTCAACGCCTTAGCCCTACGTTACTTTTTGGCCAAGCACGAATTGCAACATCGCACGCTATCGGAGGCGCGGGCGCGGATTGAGGCCTTGCAGTCGCGGTTTCGACCGACGTTTTTGTTCAATAGCATGAACATGATCGCGAGCCTAACGCGTAGTGCGCCGCTCAAGGCCGAGTCCGCCATCGAGGACATGGCCGACGTCGTACGGGTGATGCTGGGCGACGCGCAAACCTTGGTACCAGTGCGCAACGAGATCGAGGTGACCAAGAAATATCTCAACCTCGAGATGTTGCGCCTGGAGGACCGCCTGCGCGTCGAGTGGGATGTCGGTAGTTTCCCCCGCAAGGCGGTGATGCCAATGCTGAGTCTGCAGCCGCTGTTGGAACATATTATCCTTTGCGGCGTGGAGCCGTCCCCCGTGGGTGGGGCGCTCAAGATAAAAATGTGGGAGGAAAACGAGAGGCTGCAGATTGAAATCGGTATGATGCTATCTCTCGCGGCGGCCGCGGCCAGGCCGCAGCCAGAGCAAGAGGCGGTCTTAAACAATATGCGTCAGCGGTTGGAAACGTACTATGGTGACGGTGCCGAGTTGGTGGTGACGAAAGACAAGAACTTATACCTCATCAAGGCGAACTTCCCCGCGCGCGGAGGGAAATGATGCGAGTACTGATCGTGGATGACGAAAAGTTGGCGCGGGATCGTTTGCGCGAACTCCTCAACGAAATCGGCGGCCATAGCGTCGTCGGCGAAGCCATGAACGGCAGCGAGGCGGTAGAGAAAACTGCCGAGTTCAATCCCGATGTCATCTTGATGGATATCCGCATGCCAGGTATGGATGGGCTGGAAGCGGCGATGCATCTCATGGGTATGGAGACACCGCCGAGCGTAATCTTTACCACCGCCTACGATCAGCACGCGCTCGACGCCTTCGAGGTGAACGCGGTGGATTATTTGCTAAAGCCGATCCGCAAGGACCGGCTGGACAAGGCCTTGTCCAAGGCGACCAAGCTCAATTTGCAGCAACTGCAGGAAGTAAATCAGGCACAGGAAAAGCCCACTGCGCGTACGCATATCAGCGTGCATCTACGTGGCAATATTCGTCTGGTACCGGTACCAGAGATCGTCTACTTCCTCGCCGATAGTAAATACGTCACGGTGCGCACCGCAAAAGACGAGCACCTGATTGAAGATTCCTTGGTGAATTTGGAACGCGAATTCGGTGAGATGTTCTTGCGCATTCATCGCAACGCGCTGGTCGCGACGCAATACATCCAAGGCATCGAGAAGGATCCGGCCGGCACTTGGCACGTCAATCTGCGGGGGATCGACAAGAAGCTTGCGGTCAGTCGCCGTCACGCGGTGTCGGTGCGACGCTGGGCGCGCCGCTGATGCGACTCACTCGTGGCTCTTAGTTACGCCACACCGCGACTAAGGGCGTATTGCGCTCAGGCCGTTCGATGTCCAAGGGTAATTGCACGCGACGGATATAATCGAGGGCGTTGCTGATTTTTTCCAGATTGAAGTACAGTCGCCGAAATACCTGTGCGCGTTTCGGATTGATTTCAAAATCGGCGCTTTGCCAATAGGCACTGCGTCCGTGTTCCAGGTAATACTTTAATCGCCCTGCCTTCTCGACCCGCTCGCGGAAAATCCCGCTCATGAACAAGGTGTATTCGCCGACATGACGCGTAATGCTCACCTGGCGTGAGCGATCGCCGCGTGCGCCGTCGCCCTCGGCCTTTTCGCGTTCGCACAACATCTGGGCAATGTATTCCAAGGGTGCGCCGTTGGTGTCACGGAGGGCGTATAGCTCGGAAGCGTCTGCGAAGCGCGTAAGGACCTCGCTCACATATTCCACCGTGCCCGGTTGATCCAGGCCTTGGGCGCCAAATGCCTGTTGCACTTGGCGTTGGAAGAATTGATATAGATTTGGTGCCAGCATAACCAACCTCCGCCAATTAATTATGCAAAAACCGTACACATTTGGAATCGGCAACTAAGTCCTTGAATAAAGGGTAGTCCGTTGACTTCACAGGCGCCACGCGTATCATGCGCCGCGTCTTCAATCGGGGGTGGGTCATGACAATAACAAAATATCGTTCCTTGGGTCTGTTGCTGCTTTTGTCCGCTACCATTGCGCTTGGCGCC
>CAZCAK010000009.1:0-14899 GCA_964496605.1 uncultured Acidiferrobacteraceae bacterium
ACAGGCGCTTTTCGTGCACCTTGCGAATGAAATACTTCAACATCTCGCCAGTGACGGTAAAGTCGGCGATGACGCCGTCCTTCATCGGGCGGATTGCCTGGATGCTCCCCGGCGTGCGGCCGAGCATGCGCTTGGCCTCCGCACCGACCGCCAGGATGCTGCGTCCACCGCGACCGCCAAATTCCTGCCGGATAGCGACGACTGAAGGTTCGTTGAGAATGATCCCTTTGTCGCGCACGTAGATGAGCGTGTTAGCGGTGCCGAGATCGATGGCGAGGTCGTTGGAGAAGTATCCGCGTAGCCGGCTGAACATAGGTGGGAGTGCCTTATAGTTGGTATAACGCGCTACTCTATCAACCGTAATCTACCGGTTCAACCGGATTTCCCGATGTGATAACGTGCGCGATTCGTTGAGTTTGCGATCAGTTATCCCCCAGGTAGCGCAACCATATCGAAACTATATCGAAGCATTGGAAACGATACGCGAGGAGTTCGATGTCTCTAACAAAAGACGATGTAACGAAGATAGCGCATCTTGCCCGTTTGGAAATAGGCGAACAAGACATCCAGGGCTATGTCGACAGCCTGTCTCGGATACTCGGATTGATCGAACAGATGAATGCAGCTGCGACCGCTAATGTCGAGCCCATGTCGCATCCGCAAGATGTCCATCTGCGTTTGCGCGACGACCAAGTTACCGAACGCGACCAACGCGAAAAGTTTCTTCACGTCGCACCGGCGGCCGAAGCCGGACTCTACCTCGTTCCCAAAGTCATCGAATAAAAGACATCATGCATACCGAGACCCTCGCAGCCTTGAGCGCAGCGCTCAAGGCAAAAAAAATATCGAGCGTCGAACTCACGCAGCTGTTTCTGAAACGCATTGAACAACATCGGGCGCTCAATGCGTTCATTACCGTCACCGCTGACTTGGCGCTGGCGCAGGCGCGTAGCGCCGACGAGCGTCGCGCGCGCGGCGAGGTACCGCCGCTGACCGGCGTGCCGATCGCGCAAAAGGATATTTTCTGTACTGACGGCGTGTTGACGACCTGCGGTTCCAAGATGCTGGCGAACTTCGTGGCACCATATAACGCAACGCTGATCGAGCGTTGTAATACTGTCGGGATGCCGATGTTGGGCAAAACGAATATGGACGAGTTTGCGATGGGCTCGTCGAATGAGACCTCACACTTCGGCGCAGTTAAAAATCCCTGGGAACCCGGCAGTGTGCCGGGCGGCAGCTCCGGCGGCTCCGCCGCGGCGGTGGCGGCGGCGATCGCCCCGGCGGCGATCGGCACCGACACCGGCGGATCGATTCGCCAACCGGCGGCGCTCTGCGGTCTCACCGGATTAAAGCCAAGCTACGGACGCGTCTCACGTTACGGCATGATCGCGTTTGCCTCCAGCCTTGATCAAGCCGGCCCCATGACGCGCACGGCGGAAGACGCGGCATACATATTAAATGTCATTGCCGGTTTCGATCCGCGCGATTCTACCGCGAGCGATGTGCCGGTACCGGATTACACCGCGACGCTGGGTAACGATATCAAAGGCCTGCGCATCGGTTTGCCCAAGGAGTATTTCGGCGCTGGTTTAACCGCTGCTGTCGCCAAGACGGTGCAGGCGGCGATCGACGAATATCAAAAACTCGGCGCGCAAATCGTCGAGGTGAGTTTGCCCAATAGCCATCTCGCGGTGCCGTGTTATTACGTCTTAGCACCGGCCGAGGCCTCGAGCAATTTGTCCCGCTTCGACGGCGTACGCTACGGATTTCGTGCCAAGGAGTACGGCGATCTGATCGATATGTATAAGAAGACACGTGCACAAGGTTTCGGCGCCGAGGTCAAACGCCGCATCATGATTGGCACCTATGCGCTCTCCGCCGGTTATTACGACGCGTATTATCTGAAGGCACAGAAACTGCGCCGGCTCATCGCCGACGATTTCGCGCGCGCCTTCGGGCAATGCGACGTGATCATGGGTCCGACCGCGCCCGACATCGCATTCAAACTCGGCGCCAAGAGCGACGACCCGGTCGCGATGTACCTTAGCGATATTTATACGATCTCGGTCAATCTCGCCGGTCTGCCCGGTATGTCGATCCCCTGCGGTTTCGTCGGCGGTTTGCCGGTCGGCCTGCAATTGATCGGAAAATATTTCGACGAGGCGCGATTGTTGAATATTGCGCATCGCTATCAACAGACCACCGATTGGCATCGACGCGTGCCACCGACGTTCGCCTAGCGTTGTAGCACTGCTGAAGAACGGAACGATAAAGTCACAGGCGCGCTAGTAGTAATATAGGGTGCGCACCCTACGGCCATATTAATAATCATTACCCGTCCCTTGGTCTGCACCGAGCATCACAGTCAAGACGAGGTACCGTTCCGCTGATCTTGCGGAAGCACGGCCAAGGATGGCCGTGCGTTTTGCCCCACGACAGGAAGTCGTGCGGCAAAACCCCTCGTCTTGACGAGAAGCGGAGGGCATCCCCGCGTTTCGATGCGGGGATGCAGACCCAGGGGCAATGGCTTTGGTTACTTTCGCCGTAACGAAAGTAACCCGTGGGCGCGCTGCACAGGGATGTGCGAGTGTCGCGGGAGGCATGGATGCCGAAAGCGACGGGGCGGAACCCCGTGGAATAGCTTTTAACAGCCGCACGAGAGTGCGAACGATTTGTTAAAAGAAGCGTTGAAGGTGAGGTGGTGCATGGTGCGCACCTTACGCGGTGCAGAATCGTGGGGAAGTTCGCCGAGTCACCGCACCTCCAAAACGATTCGGTGTTTCGCGCGGAGAAATCTCGGCGCATCCATCGTACAATTCTCGTCATGTCCATCCTCCATATCACCAACGGCGATGCAACCGTGGCGGTCATGCGTGCGGCCGGCGTGCGGGACGACATCTTACCGTGGCGCGATGTATTGCATGATGGGCCAGTGCCGGCGACGGATTCGCTCGATGCCTTGTCGCAAATTCGTGCACGTTTTATCGCCGATCGGGGATGGGGCGCATACGAGCCGGTGCTAACGCAGTTTCGTCAACGCGATGCCTTGCTCGCGCGCAGCACTGACTATGACGAAGTGATTTTGTGGTTCGAGCACGATCTTTACGATCAATTGCAGTTGCTGCAGTTGCTCGACTGGTTTGCGCGCAAACGGATTTCCGCAGATGTTAATCTGATTCAGGCTAATACGTATCTCGGGCGCATGACGCCGATTGCGCTCGCGGGACTGCATTCGAGCAAACGGCGTGTGACCGCGGCGCAGTTCGACCTCGCCGTTCGTGCTTGGCGCGCATTCACCGCCGCCACACCGCGTCCTTGGTTCAATTTGCTCGCGCGCGATTTATCGGCATTGCCTTATCTCGCTCATAGCGTGCTACGGCTCTTGGAAGAATATCCCGCAGACGGCGACGGATTGTCGCGCAGCGAGCGCGGCATCCTCGCGGCAGTGTCGGAAGGCGAGACGCAGCTGGGGTCGCTGTTCGGTCGTTGGCAACGCTATGAGGAGCCGTTGTTTATGGGGGATCGATCATTTTATTGGCGTGTGGAAACGCTCGTCACGTCGCCATATGCAGCGCTTAAGACCAGCGACGCTCAGCCGCTGCGCCTGCCACCATCGCAAACGTCGACGCAATCACTCGCGCTGACGGGAATAGGACACGACTTATTACATCGTCGCTGCGATTGGACGGCGTTGAATGGGATCAATAAGTGGATCGGCGGCGTCCATGTCAATTCCGCGGCGCGCTGGCGTTGGTCGCCCACGCGCCAGCGTGTCCTGCACTGATGCGTCGATTCTGGCGCATCCTGGTGTTGGCGTTGGTATTACCGGCTTGTAGTGGCGACACACAGCGCCTGAAGCCGTTCACCACCGACGGCTGTAGTTTATTCCCCAATGGCACCATGACCCAACAAAAGCTTTGGTTGCAGTGTTGCATTACGCATGATGTCGCGTATTGGCGCGGCGGCACGCGCGACGAGCGGGCGCACGCCGATTCGCAATTACGTCAATGTGTCGCCGGCGTCGGCGAGCCGGCGGTGGCGCAGTTGATGCTCGCGGGTGTGCGCGCCGGCGGTTCGCCGTACTGGCCGACGTCGTTTCGCTGGGCTTACGGCTGGCCCTATGGCCGCGGTTATCGCGCATTAAGCACAGCGGAACAGGCCCAGGCGCGCGCACTGTCGCCGGCGCCTTAAGCTGGCCTGCGAAAGCCGCGGGCAGAATGATATGATGCGATTTTATTTGCGTGAGCGGCGATATGGAGTGGGAAACCGTCATCGGGCTTGAGGTGCACGCCCAGCTACAAACCAAGAGCAAGATCTTCTCTGGTGCGGCGACGCAATACGGCGCCGAGCCCAACACCCAGGCCTGCGCGGTTGATATCGCACTGCCGGGCGTGCTGCCGGTGATGAACCGCGAGGCGGCGCGTATGGCGGTGAAATTTGGTCTCGCGATCGACGCCGCGATCAATAAGCGCTCGGTATTCGCGCGCAAGAATTATTTCTATCCCGATTTACCGAAGGGTTATCAAATCAGCCAATACGAATTGCCGATTGTCGCCAAGGGCAAGCTCGCAATCGATGTCGATGGCCAAGAGAAAATCGTCGGTATTACGCGCGCGCATTTGGAAGAAGACGCTGGCAAATCCTTGCATGAAGATTTCCATGGTATGAGCGGCATCGATCTCAATCGCGCCAGCACGCCGTTATTGGAAATCGTGTCCGAGCCGGATATGCGTTCGGCCAAAGAGGCAGTGGCTTATCTCAAAAAATTACACACGCTCGTGCGTTATCTCGGTATTTGCGACGGCAATATGCAAGAGGGTTCGTTCCGTTGCGATGCCAATGTCTCGGTGCGACCAAAGGGCGAGAAGAAGTTCGGCACGCGCGCAGAATTAAAGAATATCAACTCGTTCCGCTTTGTCGAAAAGGCGATCGAGTTCGAGGTCGCACGCCAGATCGAGCTTATCGAAGGTGGCGGCAAGGTGGTACAAGAGACGCGCCTGTACGATTCGGTGAAAGACGAGACGCGTTCCATGCGCAGCAAGGAAGAGGCGAACGATTACCGTTACTTCCCCGATCCCGATCTGCCGCCGTTGGTGGTGGACGAGAACTTCATCGCCGAGACGCGCAAGACCTTGCCAGAGTTACCGGATGCAAAGCGCGCACGCTTCATGCGCGACTATGGTCTCAACGCCTATGATGCCGGCGTCCTCACCGCCGATCAAATGATGGCGGAATATTATGAAAGCGTCGTGCGTAGCTCGAAGGCCGATCCGAAGCTTGCCGCCAATTGGGTGACAGTGGAGCTGGCGGCCTACCTTAATAAAGACAACCGCGACATCGCCCAATCGCCGGTGTCCACCGTGGCTTTGGCCGGGTTGCTGAAGCGCATTGCCGATAACACCATCTCGGGCAAGATCGCCAAGGATGTGTTCGAGGCGATGTGGGCCGGAGAAGGCGACGCCGATGCCATCATCGAAAAGAAGGGTCTCAAGCAAATCACCGATACTGGCGCCATCGAACGGGCGATCGATGAAGTCATTGCGAAAAATCCCAAGCAGCTAGAACAATACCGCGCCGGTCAGGACAAGTTGTTCGGCTATTTTGTCGGCCAAGTCATGAAGGCCACTCAGGGTAAGGCCAATCCGGCGCAACTGAACGAGTTGCTGCGAAAAAAGCTCGCCAACTAGGCCCCGCACCAGGGGTGTCGCCGCCCACACGGATCGGCCGCCATAGCCCCAAATTAGGCCTATCCTTAGCCTATCCTTATTTAAGGAATCGTAGCGTCGCGGCTTCCTGACCGCAGTGCCATGGCGAGGGGCGAGGGTGCAATCAGCGTCAACCAAAGATCAAGCGACTACACGGTATTCAGTCGGCGCCGGCGTGGCGTTCGGCTTTGCCGGCGTGCTGGTGCTGATGGTGAGCCTCGTGGTGGTTGCGGTCTTGCGCGTTAACGACATGAACGCGCACTTGGAAGCGATCGTCAATAGCAGCAATGTCAAAATCGAAGCGGCGCACGCCATGATTCGTGCGCTCAATAACCGGGCGATTGCGATGCATGCTATCGCCACGCTGCGCGATCCGTTTGATCGGGACGAGGCCTATCAGCAGTTCAATAACGAAGGCGGGCGTTATTCCATGGCGCGTGAGCGCCTCGAGAGCCAACCGCTTGATCGCGAAGAACGCCTTATTCTCACGCGGATCAAGGTACTGACGCGCGATACGCAGCCGATTACCGAACAAGCGATTGACGAGGCGCTGGCGGGCGATGCCGACTTATCTTTTGTCGCGCGCACCAAGGCGATACCGGCACAAAAGCAAATCGCCGACGAGCTCGATAATCTGGTCGAGCTGCAGCAGAAACAGGCGCGAGAGGTGTTAGACGATGCGCAGCATTCCGCGGTGCGTACCGTTGCGCTGATGTTAGTTCTCGGCCTAGCCACGATCAGTATCGGTGTTGCCATCGCCGTTTTCGCAAGCCGCAAGGCAAGCAAGCAGGCCGCGCAATTACAGGAGCAGGCCTTGTACGACGGCCTAACAAAACTGGCTAATCGCGTACTGTTTTCCGAACGCCTCGAGCAAACTATCTTGCGCTGCCAGCGTGATGGCCAGTGCTTTGCCCTCATCGCCATCGACATCGACGGCTTTAAGGCGACTAACGATACCTTGGGGCATGGTGCCGGCGACCGCCTGCTGCAAGAAGTAGCGCAACGCCTGCGCGCGGCCTTGCGTATGTCGGATACCGTTGCGCGTATGGGTGGTGATGAGTTCTCGGTACTACTACCGACCGCGAATAGCATCGACGGCGCCGCGGCGGTGGCGCGTAAATTAATCGATACGCTCAAGACGCCGATGGCCTTGGAGCAAAAACAACTCACGGTCAGTGCCAGTTTCGGCGTCGCGATTTATCCCGAGCACGGTACCGATGCAACTGCATTAACCCGCCACGCCGATGCCGCAATGTACGCCGCGAAGCGCGCGCATAGCGGTTTTGAGGTTTATCAAGACAAGTTCGATGAAAAGATCTTGGTTGAATACAATCTGCAATCGGAGTTGCGCGAAGCTGCGAGCGCAAATGATCAGCTGGTGTTGTATTACCAGCCAAAGGTTGATTTTGCCGACGGTCGTTTAAGCGGCGTCGAGGCGCTGGTTCGATGGCAACATCCGACGCATGGCCTGCTGATGCCAAATAAGTTTATCGCCTTGGCGGAGCAGGCCGGCATTATCGGCGCCCTTACCGAACGGGTGTTGATACTCGCACTGCAACAAATTCGTACTTGGCAAAAAGAGGGCACGCCTACACGTATCGCGGTCAATGTCTCAACCATGAATATTCAAGACGTTAGTTTCCCCGGTTTGGTCGAGCGTCTATTGGCCGAATACGCGACACCGCCGGAGTTGCTTGAGTTCGAGGTGACAGAAACGGCGGTAATGGCCAATCCCGAGCGTGCGGTAGCCTGTATTGAACGGTTGCATGTGCTGGGTATTGAGGTCGCGATCGACGATTTCGGTACTGGTTATTCGTCCATGACGTATCTCAAGCAATTACGCGTCTCCACGATCAAGATCGATCGCTCGTTTGTCGCGGACATGTTGACGAATCACAGCGGCGGCGTGATCGTGCGCTCGACCATCGAGTTGGGACATAACTTGGGACTCAAGGTTGTAGCTGAAGGCATCGAGGACCAACGCATTTGGGATGCCTTGCGCGCGCTTGGTTGCGATACGGCACAGGGTTATTACCTTAGCCGGCCGTTAGCGGCGACGGCGATCATGGACTGGATTCATCAACATCAACACGGCCGCAGCCAGCGCGAACAACCAGCCTAGCCGCTGTATTCCTTCATCCTCAAAAAAAGAAACCCCTCTTCTTGCGAAGAGGGGTTGTGTACTGCGACCGCTAACAACTTACGGCGTTGCGCCGCGCAGCGGTTGGACTTCTTTGTTACCGAACTTTGCAGCCGGCAAGGGGTTCACCAGCGTGATGCGGTTCAGCATCGGGTTGGCGAGATTCCCCGGCAAGGCTTCGAGATATTTCACCACGACTTCGGCGCCATCGAGGGCGGAGCCATCGTCATCCTTTAGGATCGTGATGTTCGACGGGACGCCACCGGTCGCGGTACAGCCGGGGATAGCGACGACGTTGATCAAGCACGGATCGTTGGCGTACCAATACGACGCGTAGGTGTAGTTGGCCGTTAAGGACAAGGGCGCACCATTCACCAGGATGCTCGAGGCACGTGCGCCGGTCGCACCGTACGGATCGAGATTCATGGTGACGCCGCTGAAGTTGAACAGCCAGCCGCCGGTCCATTTCGTCGGATCCGGATTCAGCGAGCCGTCCGCCGCGTTTTCGATCTGATTCTTCAGCGCCTGACCCTTGATGGTGCCAACGGCGATCTGCGGGCCGATCGGCATGAAGTGATAAATATCTTCCATCTTGATCGGTCCCGGGGCGACGTGCGTGCCGTAACGGAAGCCACGAATCGCACCGATTTGCGCACCGCTGAGGGCGCGGAAGGCGTCGGTCAAGAAGTCATGCGACGAACCTTCGATAACACCGGGCATGTCTTCGTCCGAGAAGTTCGAACGATGCAAGGGCACCGTGGTGTAACCGACAACCGTATCGATCGGGCGTTTCAGATGCGTACCGTTAAACGGGTTCACATATTGCGCGAAGTCCGGACCGGTGAAGCTGGCACGAATTTCGGCGATCTTGGCCGCGACATCGCGGTCTTCCGGAATGCGATCGTCGACCGTGACCGCATCCCACTTCCAATCTTTAATCTCGCCGTCTTTGATCTTGATTTCGAGTTTGCCCATCATCGTGCCGTCTTGGCCTTCTTCGACCAGGATGGTTTGGCCGCCGCTGATGGCGTTGGTCGTCACCACGGCACGCGCGGTCTCTTCATGCATATCCGAAGAGAACACGACGTCGATGCCCGGGATCTTTTCGGCCAAGCGAATATTGTTCGCCAAGCCCATTTCCGAGGCCATCACCACGAGATCGACCTTCTCAATGTTACGCAGATCCGCGACGCGATCGGCGACTTCCGAATCGACGCCACCAGTAGTGGTGACGCCGGCGGTTACGACGTCGTTACCGTTCTTCAAGAAGCAAAGGCCTTTAGTGACGGCTGAGCCGACTACTTGCGGGCCGCGATCGGTCGTTAGGCCGAGGATGCCGACTTTCAACTTGCCGACTTGCTTGACGACATAGGGTGGAAGCACGCGCGCGCCATTACGATTGGCGCAAGATGTGCCCAGCGCCGCGCCGGCCGGGGCATAAAACAAATTCGCCGCCACTGCACCCCACGGTGCTGGCGGATTATTACCGGCGAATAACTCCACGAAGCGATCGGTACCGTAGACGTATTCCCAGTTACCAGCGGCGAAGGCATCGGGTTTGAACATGTTGACCACATCGACCAGGGCCTGACCGCGGGTGTACATTGCCTCGGCCGAGCCTTGAATGGTGTCGCCAGTATGAATGTATAACAAATCTTTATCGTCGGCGCGCCAGCGCTCCAACATCTTTGCGACGCGCGCGAGACCGCCTTCCATACTGCCGTTCGAATCGCTGCGTACGTTCGGCCGCGGAATTAAATGGCCGTGAAAATCGCCAGTGTGAATCAAGGTGATATGGCCCTCGTCGGCCATGATCGGCATGCTCACCAGCGACGCCGCGAGAATAGACGCGGACAATCGCAATGCCCTTATCGCTTTCATTAAAAGTCCTCCGCACAAGTTGTAAAAAATAAAAGTGGCGCAAGTGCGCCATGGTTCACGTCCGTGCGACGGTGTTCCCTTTATTTGTAATCACCCGGTCTTTGTTGCATCGATTACGAACAAGCTATCTGTCCCGATGCACAAGACGTGCGTAGGGTTACGACTATTCCAAGTACAGGTGTGGGGCGAATTGTAGTGAGGCAAAGCCTGGGTTGCCGATATCGCTTTGGTTAGAAAAACGCGCATTTTTGCAACTATATTTTTTTGCGCTTGCCTTGCGTTCGTTCGCTCGCGTGCTACACACGCGAACTAACTTTAGGCGAGCATGTGGCACGTACTAAAAAACAAAACACATCGCGCGTGAGCGACGATGTGTTTTGTTCGATTACAGCTTAATTATTAAGGTTTAGCTGGCGTCGCGACGCCGTATTGTGCGGTCAAATAATCGACCAGTGCCGGAATCTCCTCATCCTTCACCGGCGCCCCCATGACGTGCGCCATTTTATTTACCACCGTTTCCCAGCCCTTGCGATCGAGAAACGGCGAGTTCATTTGAATGTAATCCAGGCTATGGCACACCGCACAGGCACTGGCAATGCGATCCTGGCCGGCGCCGGGTTTGAGTTTAATCGCGGACTCGTCGGCGCTGACCGCGAACGCCCAAGTCGAGGCGATAACAAAAAAAGTGGATGCAAGCGATTTCATGCGACGTTGACCTCGACTTTTTGCACGACGTTGTGATGGTAGCCGGCGGGATTCGGAATGAGATCGAACACCTGCGTACTGCCGGCGCGATTACTGGCGCGCGCCATGATCGTGAGCTTGCCGCGCTTCGGATGTGCGATCGGGAATTGCCACTGACGCCAGGAGAAGCGGCCGTAGTCTTGCCCGAGATTTGCTTCTTGCCAGGATTTGCCACCATCCACTGAGACGTGTACCGTCGCGATACCATAGCCGGCGTCCCAGGCGACACCACGCACCACCAGCGGTCGACCGACCGGGACCTGTTGTCCATTTTCGATATTGGTCATAAGCGAGTTGACGACCATTTCAGTGATAGGTGTGTTAACTTCGGTTTCCTGCGTCAGGAAGCGATCGACCAAGGGGAACTTGCCTTTCGGAATGCGGTACGCCGATTTCATCCAAAAGCCCTGATACGCTTGCGGCACCGCATCGATGTTGGTCAGGTGTTTCATCCAGTACGTCGCGGTCCAACCTGGCACGACCAGGCGCGCCGGAAAACCGTTCCAGTGCGGCAGCGGCGCGCCATTCATCTCGTAAGCGACGATGGTGTTTTCGTCCATCGCCTTCCACACCGGCAGGCTCTTAGAAAAATCCGGCGTCTTGTCGAGAATCGGACCATCCGCGGCATTCAGCACGATTTCGAGCACGTCTTTCTTTAGGCCAGCTTTATTAAGAATGTCTTTGAGGCGCACACCCTTCCCCTTGGCATTGCCCATTGCGCCATAACCCCATTCGACACCGGGAACATGCGGCGTGAATAAACCGCGGCGATTGCCCGAGCACATGCATACGGCGGCGATCTCGACCGGTTCGAATTCGCGGCGCAACTGTTCTAAGGAATACTCGATCGGCTTCTCGACCGAAGCACCGCCGATGCGTAGGCGCCATTGCGCCGCATCGACCTCGGGAATGTTCGCCAGGTGATAACGCACGAAAAATACATCGTTCGGCGTGAATTGTTCATTGAAATAGGCCACCGGCGTTTCGTAATTCGGCGCGCGATAGGTTTTGCGGATCAGTGGTTTCTTTCCGGGTAATGCCGCAAGTTCTGCTTCGCTGAGCGTACCCGCGGGCAAGATGGCAGGTCCGAGTGAAAACGTTTTTCCGGTGGAGGCGCCGAATGCGCGACTTGTCCCGACTAGGGCCAAGCCGCCGGCGCTGAGCTTGAGAAAATCTCGGCGGTCAATCATGTAAAACAAGCCTCGTTCTTAATTTAATAAAATTGATAAAACCGGGTGAGTCCTTACAAGGTGGGTTCGAGCACACGCGGTAGTTCTACAACGTCGTCAGGGTAAAAAGCTGTTTGCCATTCGTCAATACGTTATTGGGTTCATTCGTGACGCAGCGCATCGATCGGATTCAAAGTCGCGGCCTTGCGTGCCGGATAAATGCCGAACAGCACACCGATACCGGCGGAAAAGAAAAATGCCAGCGCTACCGAGGCTGGTGTCACTGCGGTGGCCCAGCCGGACACGGCGGATAGAACCAGCGTCACGAGCCATGCGAGCACGATGCCGCCGATGCCGCCCACTGCACTGACCACCATCGCCTCGACCAGGAACTGCATGAGGATATCGCCGCGCCGCGCGCCAACCGCCTTGCGCAAACCGATCTCGCGCGTACGTTCGGTGACCGAGATCAACATGATATTCATGATGCCGATGCCGCCGACTAAGAGCGAAATCGCCGCGATAATGGACAATAGTAGTGTCATGGTGCGCGTACTTTCGGACAAGGCCGCTTGAATGTCGGCCATATTGCGCAATTGAAACGCGTCGCGCTGCTGCGACACCGCGACTCGATGGCGCGTGAACATCAGGTTCAGCACCGCCTGTTGTACGGTATCTGTCGCGGCGGGATCATCGACCTCGACGTCGACCGAATCGATATAGTCCTTGCCTAATAGGCGATGCATCGCCGTGAGCACCGGTATCGCGATGACGTCGTCCTGATCGCGGTAGCTCGTGGCACCTTTCTCCGGCAGCAGCCCGATCACCTGGAAACTTACCTTGTTAATCTTAATGGTCTCGCCGATCGGGCTGGCGCCGCTGAATAGCTCGCGCGCGACCGTCGCGCCAATGACGGCGAGGCGCAGTCGCTTTTTATTTTCGTCGTCGGAAAAAAAGCGACCTACATCCGGCACCGCGGCGTGCATTTGGGCGTAGCTCGGTGCGACACCGAGAATCTGCGTATTCCAGTTTTTATTCAGATAAGTCACTTGGCCGCGGCCGTTGACTGTGGGCGCGGCACTGCGGACATGCGGCAATTCCTGGATCGTTGCGGCATCGTCCAATGTGATACGTGTCGTTGACCCAGCTTCGCCCATGGCACCGCCGGGCACGCGCGTCGCGCCGGCGCGGAGGACCAATAAGTTCGAACCCAGCGAGGCGAGTTGTTGTTCGATCGCCGCTTGCGCGCCGCGGCCCAAGGCCAGCATTGCCACCACGGCGGCAACACCGATCAGGATACCCAGCATCGATAATGCAGTGCGCACCTTGTTCGCGGCCAAGGTCTTCACGCCTTGACGCAGGTGTTGCGTGATTTGCGCCGCCTGTGGGTGCGCCGCGGCTGCATAGGGGGTGGTTGCCGTCGCCTGCGGCGGCGGCATCAGCGGCGCGAGGCGCTCATCGGATTGCACTGCGCCGTCGCGCATGCGCACGATGCGCTTGGCCTGACGCCCAATCTCCTCTTCGTGCGTCACGATAATGATGGTGATGCCCGTATCGTTCAACGCCTTGAGTATATTGATCACTTCACGTTCGCTGATCGAGTCGAGATTGCCGGTAGGCTCGTCTGCGAGAATGATGCGCGGCGTATTGACCAAGGCGCGCGCGATGGCGACACGCTGTTGTTGTCCGCCGGAGAGTTCGTTCGGTCTATGTTGAATGCGTGTACCGAGACCGACGCGCTCCAATAGCTCTTGCGCCTTCGGTGCGTTCATCTCGCCGGCGGAATACAACAATGGCAGCGCCACGTTTTCCCAGGCGCTCATGCGTGGCAATAAATTGAATTGCTGGAAAATGAAGCCAATGGTCTCACGGCGCAATACCGCGAGTTCGTCCGCGTTCAGCCCGGCAACGGCGCGTCCGGCGATGGCGTAGCGACCGCCGCTCGGCACATCGAGCAATCCCAAAACGTGCATCAAGGTTGACTTGCCCGAACCCGACGGCCCCATGATCGCGACGAAGTCGCCAGCCTCGATTGCGAGCGAGACGCCGCGCAAGGCGAACACGGTCTCCTCGCCCATGCGGTACGTTTTGGTGACGTCGCCTAGTTCGAGCAACATGCGCGTGCGCTAGGAACCGCTGCGCTTTTTCGGGCTCATGGGCGAGAATGGATTGGTGCCGCCGCCGCTGCGTTGGCGGCCTTTCTTGTCGGCCACCATTACCACATCGCCTTCGCTCAAGCCGGCAATGATTTCGCTGCGCTTGCCGTCGGTAATGCCGACCTGGATTTTACGCAGCGATGGTTTCGCGTCGCCCGCGGTCTTGAGTAGTACCGCGCGCTCATTGTCGCCGATCATTTTGATGGCATCGTTCGCCAGTGTCAGCACATTGTTGCGCGTGGCGACTTCGAAGGTCACGTTTGCGGTCATGCCGCTGCGCATGAACGATGGCGTCGTGCGCGGCAGTACATCGACGATATACGTTGTGACGTTGTTGACGGTTTTGGCATCGTACGCGATTTGATCGACTTGCGCCGGAACCGATTGATCTGGGTAGGCGTCGAGGACGATGGTCGCGGTTTGTTTCAATCGAATTTGCGCGATATCGGTTTCGTCGACTTGTGCCTTGACGGTTAAACGGTCCGACATCACGAACACTGCATCGGTAGCGCTGAAGGTTTGCCCCGACTCAACATTGCGTTGAATGATGGTGCCGGCGATCGGCGCCATGATCGGCGTCGGCCGATAGAGCTCTTCCCAGCGCTTCAATTCCGCGGGGCCTTGGGCGCGCGCCGCATCGATTAGCGCGGCGCGTTCGCTAGAACTCATCCACGCCAAAATCTGGCCTTTGGCGACGCGCTGTCCTTCGGCCACCAGCACTTGCTCGACGCGGCCCACAATCGGCGGTTTTATCTCCAGGCGATTTTCCGGTTGTACCGTGCCGGTACTCAATATCGTCACCGCGATGTCGCCGCGCTCGACGGGTAATTCGCGATAAGTCGGCGCAGTTTCCCGTCGTTGTACATAGGCGTAAGCTGCGACCGCGATCAGCGCCAATAGCACCGCGGCCGAGATCCAATAGGTGCGCGCTTTAAGTGCCATCCGGGAAAACCCCTTTACCTTGTGCCTGCTCCCACGCTGCCTCACTCACCACGCGATCACGCTGGCTTTGCAACAGACTTTTTTGTCGGTTAATGAGATCGTTCTCGATGATGTCCCACTCGTCGAAGGTGAGTAGGCCATTGTTGTATTTATTACGCG
>CAZCAK010000010.1:0-14868 GCA_964496605.1 uncultured Acidiferrobacteraceae bacterium
ATGCATTGACGTTCCGTGCCTTGGGGCAGTCGCTTCGCTTCGAGAAAATGCACGCGAGTGTGCAGGCGCGGCGCGACGGCAGTGCAGAGGCTGCGATCGATAGCAACGAACGCGCGCTCGGCGTTCATGCCGCATTGCAAGCGGGAACGCTGGATGCGCAGATCGCGCTCACGGCGTTGAATCCGGAACGGTTCGGACATTTTCCGCCGGCGCGCGTGAACGGCAGCGTCGAGCTGCAAGCGACGGCGGCGCACACCCAAATCGCCTGGAAATTCACTGATAGCGAGTGGAATGGACGCGTGCTCGACGCCAGCGGCACGGCACAACTGCGTCCGACCGGCGTTGCGGCACTGCAGGCGCAGGCACGCATCGGCGTCAATCAGCTCACGGTGCAGGGCGACTTCGGCGCTTCCGCAATGGCCAGCGCCAGGCTTAAGTGGCGCATCGAGGCGAGCGACCTCGCGCAGTTAGGATTGGGTTTGCACGGCAGTATCTCCGGCGCGGGTGCATTGACGGGCGAAGTCGCGGCGCCGCTACTCGAGGCGCACGTACGCGGACGGGGCTTGATGGCGCGCGGTTATCGTATCAAAGATATCGAGCTCGATGCGACGCCGGATGTCCACCGAACTAATCGCATTCGCGTGCGGATTACTGGCTTGCGCAGCGCGCAACTCGCCGCGAGTGATGCGCAGTTATTGT
Organism: uncultured Acidiferrobacteraceae bacterium; assembly: GCA_964496605.1. Lineage (GTDB taxonomy): Bacteria > Pseudomonadota > Gammaproteobacteria > Acidiferrobacterales > CAZCAK01 > CAZCAK01. The sequence continues at coordinate 700 of CAZCAK010000010.1, forward strand.
TGCGCGGCACGCTGCAGCAACATCGCGTCGTGCTCAATGCGCAGCGCGCACGTACGCCATTGCATCTTAGCATCGACGGCGCCTGGCGCGACGGCGCGTGGCGCGGCCGCATCACGCAGTTGACGCTGGGCGGCGGCTATCCTGTTGTGTTGCAAGGTAGCACCACCGTTGTGTCGACGCCGACCGGTGTGGATATCGATCGCGCGCGTCTTAAGGTCGGCAGCGGCGTTTTAGTGCTCGAGCGCTTTCAGCGCCGTAACGGTTTAATTACCAGCAGTGGCACGATCGAGTCGTTTCCGATTGCGCTATTGCGGCAATGGCTGCCAAGTGCGATCGCGCCGGACCCGAGCCTCACGCTCGGCGGCCGCTGGAAACTCGAACTCGGCGCAAGCGCGAACGGCGAAATCAAACTGTGGCGCGAACGCGGCGATGTGACGTTTCTCAGTAGCCCGCCTCAGGCTTTAGGTCTGCAAGATGCGGAGTTACGTATCGATATCCACAACGCCAAGCTGGCGCTATTCGCGTATATGCGCGGACGCAATAGCGGCACGATGGAGGCGCAGGCCAGCACACAATTAACGCTGCGCGAGGGTTACTGGGGGATCGCGCGCGATGCGCCAGCACAAGTGGATGCGACGATCGAGATCGCCGACATCGCCTGGCTCGGTGTGGTGAGTGATCGTATCCGCGACATTGGCGGCAATCTCAGCGCGCAATTACACGCGCGCGGTCCGATTTTGCAACTACAATGGAGCGGTTCGATTCGCGGCGCCGGCTTACACGCAACGCAACCAGATGTTGGCGTGCAATATCGCGACGGTGCATTCACTGCCAAGCTCGACGGCGCGACCTTGCGATTGACCCAGGCGAGTCTCAAAACTGCGAACGGTGGCATTAGCGCCAGCGGCGATTTAAATCTACATACTCAGGACGGCAGCTTCGATATCCAGATCAATAAAGTCGACGTATTGGCCGACGCCGATCGCAGCATGCTTGCCAGCGGTCAGGCGACATTACGCATCGAGAATAATCGCGTCGCGATCGTCGGAAAGGTGAAGGTGGATCGCGCACGTATTCAAATTCCAAAAGACGACGGCCCGACCGTTAGCCAGGATGTTGTCATCATTGGGCGTGACGAAGACGCGGGTGCGGGCGCGAGTCCGAGCGGTACTTTGCCGGCGATCGATCTGGATGTGGACTTGGGCGAACAATTCTTTGTGAAGGGTCACGGCGCCGACGTACAAGTCGGCGGTCGTTTGCATTTGCGCAACGCCAACGGCGCCGGCATCGAGGGCATCGCGGCCATCGGTAAGGTCAATGTTACGCGCGGCAGTTACGCGGCTTATGGTCAGCGTCTCGATATCGACCGCGGCGTGTTCACCTTTAATGGCCCAGTAGATAATCCCGCGCTTGATATCGTCGCCTTGCGCAAGAATCAAACGGTGCAAGCCGGCGTTGCCGTGACCGGCACTGCCTTGGTGCCGGTGGTGCGTTTGGTTTCGATCCCGGAGGTCCCGGATAGTGAAAAATTATCGTGGCTGGTCCTGGGCCACGGCTTGGATAACAGTAACCGCGGCGAGTTTAATGTCTTGAATCAGGCCGCGAGTGCGTTATTGGCGCAAGGCGAATCGGTTTCGCTACAGGCGAAGCTGGCGCAATATTTCGGCGTCGATGAATTGCGTTTGAGCAGCAGCGGTACCGGCGGTGGCTTGGAGCAAACGATTGTCACGGTGGGTAAGCGCGTGTCGTCGGCGTTGTATTTGAGCTACGAGCGCGGCGTGAGCAATACCAGTAATCTATTGCGCCTGCGTTATACTTTATCGCCGCGTTGGTCGGTGCAGACCGAGAGCGGTAACAGGGATAGCGCGGTGGATTTGTTTTACACCATTTCCTTCGATTAAGACCGGATATGGAATTGCAAGCGCCGAACCTCGGCGCGCAATTGCTCAACTTCCTGCAACAAATCAGCGAGCATCGCCGCGCTTAATGCGTCGAGCAGCAGTTCGCGCTCGAGTCGCGCTAGACGGCGCGCATACAACGCGGCCTCACCGCTGAAACGACGCTCGGTGGTGGCCAACGGTGCGAGAATACCCAGCTCGATCCATTGCTGCACGTGCTCCGCACTCACGCGGCAATAGCGGCATAGTTCAGCGAGATCGAGCGTGTGCTCGTGCAGGATCTTGACGTCGTCGTCACGCACGCTATCAGCCTTCCATATGTGCCCGCGGGTTGAACGGAATTTCGCGCGCCATGCGTTGATACAGTTCGCGCGCCACAGTGCTGTCGGCGCTCGGGTTGACGATTTGCAGCACCGCATATTGGTCGCCGGGATTGGCGCCGGGCAAGCCGCGGCCCTTTAGGCGCAACTTCTGTCCGGTTTGCGCCCCGGCGGGTATTTTCAGATCGACCTTGCCGCCGAGTGTCGGTACCGTCACGGTCGCGCCGAGCGCTGCCTCCCACGGCGCCAGTGGTAGATTGAGATAGACGTCGCGCCCTTCGATATGGAAGAAGGGGTGCGGTTCGAGCTCGACCTCTAGATAAAGATCGCCGTTCGCGCCGCCGCCGATGCCCGGCGCGCCTTGACCTGCCAAGCGAATCTGCTGGCCGGTGCTGACACCGGCGGGAATGCGCACCTGCAGCGTGCGCCGTGCGGTCGTGACCTGCCCGTGCGCGTCGATTTGCGGCACCGCGAGTTCCAGGGTGCGACTCGCGCCATGGTAGGCGTCTTCGATCGCGATACGAATCTTGGCGTGTTGATCCTCGCCCTGCATGCGGAAGCCGCCGCCGGCACGACCGCCGCGCGCCTGACGGAAACCGCCGCCGAATAAGCTCGAAAAGAAATCGCTGAAATCGCCGCCGCCGAAGTCGGTATGAAATTCCGCACCGTTGGCATAGGCCGCTTGCTCCCAGCCGGGCGGCGGGGTGAAGTCTTGGCCAGCCTGCCAGTTGGCGCCGAGGCGATCGTAGGCGGCGCGTTTTTCGCTATCGCTCAAGACCGCGTGCGCCTCGTTCACCTCTTTAAAGCGTGTCTCGGCCTGCGGTTCTTTGCTGACGTCGGGGTGATACTTGCGCGCAAGTTTGCGATACGCACGCTTAATATCGTCGGCGCTGGCATCGCGCTTCACACCCAAGACCTCGTAATAGTCTTTAAATTTCATATTGGATTCTAACCCCGGACCTAACGCTACCAATGCGGGTGCGGACGGCGTTCTTCAAGCGCTTAGCTTAGTAGTCGAGTGTGATATTAGCGCGCAAAGGTAGGTGATCCGAACAAATACGGGTCATGGTGGTGGTGTGCGCATGTACCTCGAGCAAGGCTGGCTGCGGCCACACCCAAATCCGATCGAGCGCCAGGATCGGGAAAAATGCCGGGTAGGTTGGTGGTGCCGGCGAGATACCGAGCCGGGCTTTCATCCAGTTGAGCGAACGACTGAAGGGCAGCCACTCGTTAAAGTCGCCGAGCACGACGACCAAGCGGTCGCGATCGCGCTCGAGCGCCGCCAATAGGCGTCGTGCTTGTTCGCGGCGTTCGGCGCCGCCGAGGCCGAAATGGGTGACGATAACGCGCACGGTACGGTGACGAATTTCCAAATCGACGTCGAGCGCGCTGCGCGGCTCATGGCCGTCGACGCTAAGATCGATGCGTCGCACCGCCGCAATCGGGTGACGCGTCAGCAATAAATTACCGAAGTGACGATCGTGGCGTGTGATGGCGGGGCCGGCGATGGCCTTGAGATCGGTGGCTTGCGCGAGGTAATCCATTTGCATCGCGTCGGCGCTGAGCCCGATGCGCGAGTCGACTTCCTGCAAGCCGACGACATCGACATCGAGTTCGCGAATGACGCGTGCGATCCGATCGGCGTTGCGTAGCCGATCCTTGCCGACGCAGCCGTGAACATTGTATGAGGCGACGGTAAAGCGACGCATGGTTTCCCTACCGCTTGCGCGTTTAGTGTTCTTGTGTGCTTTCCTCGAGCGGCGCCAGCCAGCGTCGCAGCCATAAGGCTATCGCAGCCGCTAGCACCACGAACAGCGCCAATAGTACTAAGCCGCTGAGACTGGGCCGACGTAGCAGCGAGGCAATGCCGCCGGTAAATACCGTAATGCCGAGAATTCCTGGAGTGAGGCCGATAAATGAGCCGAGCATCAAATGGCGAAACCGAATACGTAAGGCGCCGGTGACGATGTTGATGACCGAAAACGGCGCCACCGGCAAGAGACGCAAGGCAATGACGGTAATGAGTCCACGGTGAATTAAATGTTTTTGGATGCGCCGCAGGCGCGGGCCGGCGATGCGGCGCACGGTGTTTTCGCCTAGGGCGCGGCCGAGATAGTAATTCGCGGCGGCGCTCATTAAGCAACCGCCCATGGCGTATAGCATCGCCGGTGCTGTGTCGAAGGAAAATGCGGTCGCGATGATCAGTAGGCTGACCGGTATTAATATGAAGCCGCTGAGTACGAACGTCGCAAGCAAGATCGCCGGTCCCCAAGGGTGCGCCGCGAGCGCATCGGTCCACTCGGTGATTTGGCGAATATTCAGCCACTGCCCCAACGGCGTCCAATGCCAGGCCGCGACCAAGGCGAACACCGCGAGTAAGAGTAGGGTGTTGCGCAGCAGTCGCGGATTTGCCGCGTTACGGACTTCTTCCGGCACAAACTCGGCAACCAGCTCTTCCGGTCCCACCGGGCGTTCCGGGTCGACCAGCAATGGTTCCGGTAATTCCACCTGCTCCGGTAATTCCCCGAGCAGCGGTTCGAGGCTATGGCTGCCGCCGCGCAAGCGATCGATGGCGCCGATTAGTGAGCCGCCGTCGCGATGTGCGTCGGCAACGGTACCGGCGTCGGTGCCAAGATGTTCCGCAAGTAGTTCATTACGAATGCGCGCAATCGCCGCTTGTAGCGCCGGTGTCTTACCTTCGATCGCGAGATCGCATTCGGTATCGAAGCCCATGGAGCGGTTGTTCAGATTCGAGGAGCCGACGCGCAATAGTCGGTCATCGACGACCATCACCTTGGAATGAATCTGTACGTAGTTATGTTCGCGATCGCGTAGCGCACTATAAAAGATCCGCAGGCGACCGTGGCGATCGGCCTGGTGCAGCTCGCGCATAATGCGCGCACGCAACAGACCCATGGTCGCCTCTTCCAACCAGCCGCCGTTACCCAGCGGCAAGACAATGATCACTTCCGGCCCGCTCGCCGCGCGCAGGCGCTGCGCCAGCGCGGCGCTGATGCTGGCCGCGGTGAAGTATTGGTTCTCGATATAGATCGAATGCTGCGCCGCCGCGATCGAATCGAGGTAGAGCTGCTTCACCTCCGCGACTTCGGCATAGCCGTTGTAGCGCGGTTCGGTGCGGGCAATGGCGATATCGACGTCGGTGAAATCGGGTACGCAATCGAGCGGCCACGGGTCGTAATCGGTTGCCGGCGGCACGCTCAGCGTCTCGCCGGTGGCACGGCGCCAACGTTCGCGCGCGAGCTCGCCGAGTGCGCGTGCGGCGTCACCGTCGACCACCATTTGTATATCGTGAAACGGGCGGTACTCGACACCGCCGGGATCGACGCGATGCGGGTCGTGCGGTCGATGTGCGCGCGTGTCCCAGCGCCGTACCGTAATATCGAGACCGCCGACGAAGGCGACGCGATCGTCGATGACGACGATTTTTTGATGATGCGAGGCAGTGATCGGATGCGCGTCGTCGAGGTGGAATTTAATGCGCCGATGCGTGCGCGTGCCGAGCTTATAGACCGGCAGCGGTTCGCGCTCGAGTGCGTAGATCATGGAGTAATCCCAGCTCAGCAAATAGGCCTGCAGGCCGCGCCGGCGCGAGACGACGGCGTTGAGAAAATCGCCGAACTGGGTGGGGAGATTGCGCGGATGCGGCTCGCATAAGAGCCGCGTGCGGCTATCCAGATCCCAGCCAAGAATGATGATGGATTTCTGCGCACGTTCGAGCGCGGAGGCGAGCGCCTCGAAATAGGTCGCGGCGTCGACCAGGACGCGTGCGCGTTCGGCCCGCGCGCAGCGCCAGCAGTTACTCCCCGGCAGCAAGAGGTCGGTTGGGATTTCGCTCGGTTGTAAGTTCACGTCGGTTAAGCTCGCTCTCGGCGTTATATGCCATACCGTCGGCGAAAGACATAGGCCTTTTCGCCGGTAATTTTTCTTGCGCCGCGGTTCCGGTATGATGCCGCGCCAGTTTCATCATTAGATTTGTCGAGGTCTCTATGTCGCAAAACCGCGCGCGCCCAGTACTGGTCGCGACTATTTTTGCCAGCCGCTGGCTGCAGGCGCCCTTGTATATCGGCCTGATCGTCGCTCAAGCGGTGTATGTCTATCATTTCATGATTGAGCTATGGCACTTGGTTTCGCACGCCAAGGCCATCGGCGAAACCGAAATCATGTTGATTGTGCTGAGCCTCATCGACGTGGTGATGATCGCAAATCTTCTCATCATGGTCATTATCGGCGGTTATGAGACTTTCGTCTCCCGCCTTAATCTGGAAGGACATCCGGATCAGCCCGAGTGGTTATCGCAGGTCAATGCCGGCACGATGAAGATTAAGTTATCGATGGCCTTGATCGGTATTTCCTCGATTCATTTGTTAAAGACTTTCATCAATGCGGCGCAGATGCAGCATGACACCATCATGTGGCAGGTGGCGATTCATCTGACGTTCCTGGTGTCGGCGCTGGCTATGGCCTGGACCGATCGCTTGATGCACAACGGCGAAGCCGCACCGCACTAAACATCGTGCAACACGGCTGGGCCGGCCTTCCGGCGGTTGTGTCACGCGCAGTGCTATGTTTGCATGTCGTATCGTGCGGTATGAACCCCGCGCCTAACGGATCGGCATGTCGGAGTTACCCCAATCCCCGCTCGTCAGCGACGCCCAACGTGCGCCGACCTTTGCCGTGCGCGTGCAAAGCGTTGCCTTGTCGGTGTTGGCCGTCATCGCAGTGTTTGTCGTATTGCGCGCCGGACAGTCGGTGTTTCTACCGATTGTCCTCAGCGTACTTCTGAGTTTCGCGCTAAATCCGGTGGTGGTGCTGTTACAGCGTGCGCGGTTACCGCGGGTGCTCGCCGCCGCGGTAACCGTGATCGCCTTGTTGGCCGGCATTGCGGTCTTGGCGAGCGGCCTCAGCGATCAGTTCAATTCGTTATTGGAAGAATTTCCCGTGGCGGTGCATAAATTGACGCGCATCGTGCGTGCGGAACAACCGAACAGCACCATGCAAAAAATGCAAAAGGCCGCGACCGAAATCGAACGCGCCGCGGCCGCCGCTACCGGTGCGCCGCCGGCGACGACCACGGCGGTGGCGCCACGGGTCAACTGGCGCGATTATGTGGTTGCCGGTTCGATCAGCGCCCTGGGTGTGATTACGCAGGTGATCGGCATGATCTTTTTATTATTTTTCTTATTAGCGTCGGGTGATTTATACAAGCGCAAACTCGTCAAACTCGCCGGTCCGTCATTGACCGAGAAGCGCATTACGGTCCACATCCTGCAAGACGTTGATACGCAGATTGAGCGTTTCCTCTTTATTCATTTAATTAGCAGCATCGCCATCGCCATCCCGACGTGGTTAGTGCTGCGTCTATTTGGTATGGACAACGCCGCGATGTGGGGCATCGCCGCCGGCGTGTTGAATGCCTTGCCCTATATTGGGCCGATCGCGATTGCCGGCGGTACCGCGCTGGTGGCGCTGTTGCAATTCGACAACGCGACCATGCCGTTAATGATTGCCGGCGCCATGATCGGTCTGACTACGCTCAAAGGTATGGTGTTGGTGCCCTGGCTCACCAGTCGTGCCGGCCGCGTCAATGCGGTCGCGGCGTTTATTTCCATTATGTTTTGGGGTTGGATCTGGGGTGTTATCGGGCTCTTCGTTGCCGTACCGTTGACGATGATCGTAAAGGCGGTGTGCGATCGGGTCGAGCATTTAAAGCCGGTGGGCGAATTATTGGGGACTTGATAGCATAGCCAAATGGACGCGACGCATTTCGCCGCAATTGCCGAGCTTACCGACCCCGAAATTGATTTGGCGGCGTCCGCGCTGCTGATCGCGCAAACCGAATATCCGCAACTCGATGTCGCAAGCTATGTCCGCCGTTTAGACGAATACGCCGCCTTGGTGCGGGCGCGCCTGCCGGACGATGCCACACCGGAGCTGACACTGGGGCGTTTGAATCAATTCCTGTTCGAACAACTCGGCTTCGCCGGTAACGCGACCGACTTCTACGATCCGCGTAATAGCTTTCTCAATGATGTCTTAGATCGCAAGCTCGGTATCCCAATCAGCATTTCCATTGTCTATATGGAAGTCGGACGTCGGCTCGGTTTGCCGCTCGATGGGGTATCGTTTCCGGGGCATTTTCTCGTCAAGATGCCGCTCGACGCCGGCACTTTGGTGCTGGATCCATTCAACGCCGGCATCACGCTCGATCTGGAAGATTTACAACGCCGCCTGCAAACGACTTACGGTGCCGATCACGAGGCGGCGCGCACGCCGCTCAATACGCTGCTGACGACTGCAACTAAGAAAGAGATTTTGCTACGCATGTTGCGTAACTTAAAGGGCGTCTACGTGCATAAGAACGATTTCAGCAAGGCGTTGAACGTGATGAACAATATCATTGCGCTGGCGCCGGATATCGCCGGCGAGCTGCGCGACCGCGGTGTGATCCATCAAGCGCTCGATTGTTTCCGTGCCGCCCTGCATGATTACGAGACCTATCTGCGCCTGCAACCGTGGGCGCCCGATGCCATCGCCATTAACGAACGTATCGAACAGCTGCGCACCCAAACCTCGCATTTGCATTAGTGACAATGCCGATCCAGTGGCAGACGCGACGGTAACGGCGCTCTGCCAAGCGCGGCGCAGCGCGTTTTCAGCTACAATTTATATTCCTCTCCAGGTGATCTTGGGCGGTGGGACGCGATGAAACAACTCGTGCAACCAGAAGCGGTCGATTTCGAAGGCTGGCTCCAGCAGATCGCCGCCGCACGCGCTCCGCAAGATCTCGATAATATTCGCCGCGCGGTTGTACGCGCACAAAGCGCCCATTCCGGTCAGCGCCGCGCCTCGGGCGAAGCCTACATCCATCACTCCCTCGCGGTGGCACGCATCCTCGCCGACTTGCGCCTGGACCGTGACAGCATTATCGCGGCGATTCTGCACGACGTAGTGGAAGATACGCCCATCACCCTGGACGATATTCGGCGCGAGTTCGGCGATACCGTGGCGCGTCTCGTCGATGGCGTGACCAAAATGGATTGGGTTCAGGTCGACCTGCGCGATAAGAGCAAGAAGGAGCGCGCGCACGCGGAGAACCTTCGCAAGATGCTATTGGCCATGGCCGAGGACGTGCGCGTGGTGCTGATTAAGCTGGCGGATCGTCTGCATAATATGCGCACCTTGGCATCGCTGCCGCCGGAAAAGCAAAAACGTATCGCACGCGAGACGATGGAGATCTTCGCGCCGTTGGCGAATCGTCTCGGTATCTGGCAAATCAAGTGGGAGCTAGAAGACCTGGCGTTTCGCTATCTCGAACCCGAGGCCTATAAACAAATCGCGGCCATGCTCGCGGAGCGGCGCAGCGTGCGCGAGGAATACATCGCGCGTTTTGTGCAGCAATTGGCCCAAGAGCTGGAACGTGCCGGCGTCCACGCTGAGGTCAAAGGTCGCGTGAAACACATCTACGGCATCTGGCGCAAAATGCGTCGCAAGGGCCAGGATTTTCATCAGATCTATGATGTCCGCGCGGTGCGTGTCTTGGTCGACGAGGTACGCGACTGTTACGCCGCGCTGGGCGTCGCACATACCTTGTGGCAACCGGTACCCGGCGAGTTCGACGACTACATCGCAACACCGAAAGAAAATAATTACCGCTCGATTCATACCGCGGTGATCGGCCCCGAAGGCAAGACGGTCGAGGTGCAAATCCGCACCCATGAGATGCATGCGCAATCGGAGCTCGGGGTTGCGGCACATTGGCGCTACAAGGAGGGCGCGCGTGAGGACGCCGGCTTCGATAAAAAAATCGCCTGGCTGCGTCAACTGTTGGAATGGAAAGACGAGGTGGCGGAGGCGGGCGACTTCGTCGATCAGTTTAAGTCCGAGGTATTCGTCGATCGCGTCTACGTGTTTACGCCGAAGGGCAACGTGGTCGATCTCGCACAAGGCGCGACGCCACTGGATTTCGCGTATCACATCCACACTGAGGTCGGTCACCGTTGCCGCGGTGCGAAGGTCAACGGCCATATTGTGCCTTTGACTTACGCCCTAAAGACTGGTGAACAAGTGGAGATTTTGACCGTAAAGAAGGGCGGCCCAAGTCGCGATTGGCTAAACCCGCAGCTCGGCTACGTCACGACCTCGAAGGCGCGCAGCAAAATTCAGCAGTGGTTTAAGGAGCAAAACTACGAGCAAAACATCGCCGCCGGACGCGCGCATTTGGACCGCGAGCTGCAACGCCTCGGTTTGGGCGATACCAATTTCGAGCGCCTTGCGAGCAAGATGGGATTTCCCGATGTGGCCCATTTGATGGCGGCGATTGGTCACGGCGAAGTGAAGAACGCTCAGCTCGCGGTGGCGGCACACGCATTGGGTGCGGCGGCGCCGGCGCCGGAGCGTGGTACGCCAGCCGTGCATGCCCCGACCGCGCCGAGTCGCTCGACCGCGATTCAAATTCGCGGCGTCGGCAATTTGTTGACGCGTCTGGCGCGTTGCTGTCGGCCGGTGCTGGGCGATGCGATCATCGGTTACATCACGCGCGGGCAGGGGGTGGCGATTCATCGGCGCGATTGCCCGAACGCATTGCGTTACGCCAATGAGGCGAAGGATCGCTTGATCGAGGTCGATTGGGGCGATGCGGCGACGCAAACCTATCCGGTGGACATTATCATCAGCGCCTATGATCGCCCGGGTTTACTACGCGATATTACGACGCTGCTTGCAAATCAGAAGATCAATATGACCGCGGTGAATACCGTTACCGATAAGCAACAACACCGCGCGCGCATCAGCTTAACTTTAGAGATTCCCGATATCTCGACGCTGAGTGGGGTTCTGGCGCAGATCGATCGCATTCCGAACGTCACCGAAGTGCGGCGCCGCATGCATTAATCAGTCCCTGCGTTGCGTTAACGACGTTGGGGCACCGCGTTGGCGCAACCACTCGCGCAGAACCGGAGCCGTGAGTGGACGGCTGAGATGAAAGCCCTGCACCGTATCGCAGTGCAGCCGCGTTAATAGCCGCAGCGCCTCGGAGTTTTCCACGCCTTCGCCGGTCACTTGTAAGCCGAGCTTGTGTGCCAAATCGATTACCGAATGAACAATGACGCCGCTATCCTGATGCGCCAACATATCCATGACAAAGGAGCGGTCGATTTTGATTTCGTCAATCGGAAACTTGCGTAGACGTCCGAGCGAGGAGTAGCCGGTCCCGAAGTCGTCGATCGAAAGTTTTACACCCAAGGCATGCAGGCCGTTCAGTATTTCGACCGCGTCGCGGGCCTCGGACATCATCGCCGTTTCCGTGATTTCCAAAATCAGTTGCGCCGCCGGTACGCCGTGCTTTTGCAGCATATCGCGCACCTGTACTGCGAGGCTCGGGTCTTGCAGATTGCGCACCGAGAGATTCACCGCCATGGTGAGCGCGATGCCATCACGTGTTAGCGCGGCCGCTTCGGCCAAGGCGTGATCCAATACCCACAAGGTTAAGGGGCGAATTAAGCCGGTTTGCTCGGCGAGCGGAATGAACTCATCCGGACGAACATAGCCGCGCATAGGATGTGGCCAGCGTGCCAGTGCCTCGACGCCGACGACGGCGCCGGTTTTGACGTCGACTTTAGGTTGATAATGCAACTCTAGACCGTTGCGCTCGATCGCTTGGCGTAAATCGCTGATCAGCGTTAAACGACTTGGCGTGTGCTGATCGTCTTCGCTGCTATAGATCGCATAGCCGCTCTTATTGCGTTTCGCGACGTACATTGCGATGTCGGCGCAACGGAGCAACACCGAGCTGCCTTCGCCGTGTGTCGGGTAGGTCGCGATGCCGATACTGGCATTGGTCGAAATATTATTGTCGTCGAGCGTTACCGGCGGCTCTAGGGCGCGCACTAGTTTTTCTGCCACGCGACACGCGCCATTGACGTCGGTTGCCGGTAGCACCACGGCGAACTCGTCGCCGCCGAGTCGTGCGACGGTATCGACACCGCGGAGTTGCTCCCGCAGGCGCTGCGCGACTTCTTGCAATAATAAATCGCCGACATTATGGCCGAGGGTATCGTTCACCTCTTTGAAACGATCGAGGTCGAGCATCAGGACCGACAGCGGCTTGCTATTGCGATAGGCGTTCAATACACCTTGTTCCAGACGATCTTGCAACAGCGCGCGGTTCGGCAAGGCGGTCAAGGGGTCGTGCAGTGCAATATATTCAAGTTCCTTATTTGCCGCTTCCAGTTCCGAGGTGCGTGCCGCGACGTGCGATTCCAGGTTCTTATTGAGTTCTTGTAGCTCGCCGTAGGCTTGGTCCTTCTGTGCGATGGTGATGCGCAGTTTTGCCATCATGGTATTAAAGACGTGCGATAAGGTTCCCAGTTCGTCGCGTGCATATTGCGGTACCGGCTCATCCAGTTGACCGCCGGCGACGCGTTCGGCGCCCTGCATGAGGGCGCGGATCGGACGCAACACATTCAGCGAGAACACGCCGTAAATACAGAAACTCAATACGAGAATGATCGCGGCGTTTTGCAATAATTGCTCGACCAATACGCGCTGGGAATCGGTGTGGATTTCGCTTTGGCTCACCGCGATTGTCAGCTTACCCAGGTGATTATTCTGAAATTCAATTGGGAACTCCATGCGTACCACATCGTTGGCTTGACGCAGGCTGCTCACAAGCTCCAGGGTTTGGCCGATGGTTGCGGTCGATTGTTTGCCTAAGGCCAGGACACGTGCATCCGTAGGATCGATGCTGACACTTAACACCGCATCATTCGCCGAACGTAGGACCGCGTACACCACTTCGTCCTGGCGCGTAATCTCTTTCATGTAATTGTTCAAGGTTGCAAAATCGTAGGACAAGATTGCCTCGGGGCTGATTAGCGCGACGAAGCGTCCGAGCATGCGCGCCTTGGTGTTCAGATGCCGCTCGAGCAGGCTGCTTTGGGTGCGATAATTAATTGCCGCGGTCACCGCCATTGTGATCGCGAGGATACCGACGGTCAGTAATACGAACTTCGCCCCGAGGCCCATATGGCCGAAGCGACGGCGCGGCTTGATGCGCTGTATCCCGATTCGTGCGCGCGGTGTATCGGGCATTAGTAGCGTTCCCCGAGCGTCTGATAAATGATTTCGCGATGTAGGTTGTATTCGGCGTCGTTAGCGTTTGCCATACCACTTAGCCTTGCGGTATTGAGTATCGCGCGACCTTCGTCGGTGTTCTTAAGATTGACTAACAGGCCTTGAATCTTGGCGCGCAATATGGGGGACATCTCATGCTTCACTGCAAACGGTAACTGCGCCACCGGCATACTGCGCGCCAGCGAAATGAAGTTCGAATGATCAACCGTCGTTTCGCGGATACAAGGTGCGGTAGTGCCGACCGCGTCCGCTTGCTCGGCGTCGAGTGTGAGAATCGCATTCGGCGGATTACGGGCGAATTTCTCGGTGTAATCGCCGGCACGCAAACCGGCTTTTCGCAATAAGAAAGTCGGTAAGATGTAGCTATGCATTGCATCGCGTCCACCACCGAAGACGATGGTACGGCCGCGCAAGGCACGTAAATCGCGAATGCCGGAATCGGCATGCGCGACGATAACTGAGGCGACCTTATCGCTGCCGTTTTCCTCAATTTTCACGATCGCATCGTAACCCAGCCTGCGATGTGATTTGACGTAGTGATACTGGTTGTAATGTACGATGTCGTAACGACGTTCTTCGACGCCGCGCCAAAAATCAGCGAAGTCCTTCGCGCTGACGACCACCACCGGACGTTTGAGTTGACGCGCGAGGTAATTCGCCATCGGCGTATAGAACGCCACTGTTTCTGCCATATTGCGGCGCGGGAAAACGCCAAGCGTTAAGGTGTCGCTACTGAAGGTATTATCAGCCGATGTTGCAGCGGCAAACGCCCAAAAAAGCAAGGCACATACGGCACGCCA
>CAZCAK010000011.1:0-14410 GCA_964496605.1 uncultured Acidiferrobacteraceae bacterium
GGTCAATAATGGCAGAGATGGCTTACTGGGAAGCGATTCGTCGCGCCCACGATGAGGAATTGGCCAACGACCCGATGGTCATCGCCATGGGCGAAGATATCGGCGTCGCCGGTGGTACCTATAAGGCGACCTCGGGTCTGTGGCAGAAGTACGGCGATAGCCGCATTATCGACACGCCGATCTCGGAAAATTCCTACACCGGCATCGGCATCGGCGCCTCGATGGCAGGCATGCGCCCGATTATTGAAATCATGTCGATCAATTTTGCCTTGCTGGCCTTGGATACGATTATCAACGCAGCGGCGAAGATTCGTTATATGTCGGGCGGTCGCGCGCAATGTCCGATTGTGATGCGCACGCCGGGCGGCACGGCGCATCAGCTAGCGGCGCAACACTCCGCGCGCTTGGCGCGTCTTTTCATGTCCACGTCGGGCTTGCGTGTGGTTACGCCGCGCGGCCCGCTCGACGCCTACGGTATGCTGAAGTCGGCGGTGCGCTGTAACGATCCGGTGATCATTATCGAACACGAGCGCATGTACAATATGCGCGGCGAAGTGCCCGATCAGGAAGCATTCCGTCCCCTCGAGGGCGCCGAGGTTGTACGTCACGGCACCGATATCACACTCATTGGCTACAACTACAGCGTGCACCTCTGTCTCGGCGCTGCGGAAAAATTGGCCAAGCAAGGGATCAGCGCCGAAGTCATCGATCTGCGCGCGTTGAAACCGATCGATCGCGAAACGATTCGTCGCTCGGTCGAGAAGACGCATAAGGTGTTAGTCGCGGAAGAAGACGAGGCCGCGGTCGGCGTCGGTTCGGAAATTATTTCCATCGTGATCGAAGATTGCTTCTTCGCGCTCGATGCCCAGCCGGTGCGCGTGCATGCCGCCGACGTACCGGTGCCGTACAACCACAAGCTCGAGAAGGCCGCGATCCCCAACGTCGACGACGTCTATCGCGGTGCGCTCAAAGTCCTCGGAAAAATTTAATCGCGCGGTTTGATCCGCGCATCATTCGGACGCACGCATGGCCGAACCGTACATCATTAAAATGCCGCAGCTCTCGGACACGATGACCGAGGGCACTTTGGTTTCCTGGGAAAAGAAGGCCGGCGAATTTATCGCGCGCGGCACCGTCGTCGCCACGGTCGAAACCGATAAGGCGATCATGGATGTCGAGGTCTTTCGCGAAGGTTATTTATCGGGGCCGATGATTGAAGTCGGTGCGGTAGTGCCGGTCGGCACCGAGATCGGCCGCTTGGTCGAAAACGAAAGCGAAGTGCAGCAAGACGGAAGCACGGCGGCGAGCGCCGCGAAGACCGCACCAAAGGGGGAACCCAAAGCCAACGGCACGAATGGCGCCGTCGCCAATATTCCCGCTGACGCTTATGCGATCAAGATGCCGCAGCTCTCGGACACCATGACCGAAGGTACGCTGGTCTCCTGGGAAAAAAATATCGGCGACCATATCGCGCGCGGGACTGTCGTCGCCACGGTCGAAACCGATAAGGCGATCATGGATGTCGAGGTATTTCGCGAAGGTTATTTATCGGGGCCCTTGGCGGCGGTCGATAGCAAGGCGCCGGTCGGTGCGCCAATTGCATTTCTGGTAAACGATCCGGCGCAACTAGTGCAGGGGACCGGTAGCCTGGCACAGGCGCCGAAGGTCGAGCACGAGCCGGAATACCGCGGCGAGCCCGCGGGCACGCCGATGGCGAAAACGAAAATTCCGGCGATGCCGCATGGTGCAACGCCAGCGCCGCGTCCGCGCAATGGGCGCGCGACACCGTACGCACGTCAGCTGGCGGGCGCGCACGGTATTGATATCAATAGCATTAAAGGTTCCGGCGTTAACGGCGCTATCGTCGCCGCCGATATCGGTGGTAGCGCTACGCCGTCATTGGCAGCGAAACGCATATTCCAAGTTCCAGGCGCCGGTCGCCCCATGGATAGCATGGAGAAGGCGGTATCCCATAATATGGAATACTCGCTGTCTATGCCGCTATTCCGCGCGACGGTCAATATTGCGCCGGAAAAGTTGATCGCACTTTCGAAACAAGTCGGCGCCTCGCTTACGGTGACGCTAGCTAAGGCGGCGGCGTATGCGATTCAACGCCACCCGCGCGTCAATGCGGTGTATCAACACGAAGATCGCATCATCGAGCGCGATCAGATCGATATCGGTCTTGCAGTCGAAACCGAAGGCATGGGGTTGGTAGTGCCGGTGTTGCGCGATGTGTCGCATCGTTCGCTCGCCGAGCTCAATAACGATTGGAAAGATTTGGTGGCGCGCGCGCGTATTCGTCGCCTGAAGCCGCAGGAATATTCCAATCCGACGTTTACCATTTCGAATATGGGCATGCTCGGCGTGGCCTACTTCGATGCGATTCCGGTGCCGGGTACCTCCGCCATCTTCGCCATTTCGACTACCGGGTCGCAGGGTATGCCGGTCACGATTACTGCGGATCATCGCATTATCAACGGCGCCGACGCGGCGAAATTCCTCAACACGTTTAAAACTCTGGTCGAACAACCCGAGACCTGGATCGGCGGACGTGCGCCGGCAGTGGCAGCCGCCGCGGCGGCCGCACCGAAACCTGCAACCAGCACGGCACGCGCGCCGGCGAATACGCAGGGTGTGGCGATTCCCGCGGGCCAATGGGATTACGACGTGGTCATCATCGGCGGCGGTCCCGGTGGCGAAGACTGTGCACGCGATCTCGCGGATCATGGCAAGAAGGTATTAATGGTCAACGACGCGCCGTTTCCGGGCGGCGAATGTCTATGGCGCGGTTGCATTCCGTCGAAGGCCTGGCGCGCCGCCGCCGATCGCGTACGCGATCGCGCGCATGACGCGCACCTCGGCGTCACCAATACGGCGCAACCGAAATTGAATTGGGGCTTGTTGGAAAAGACGCGCAAGAACGTGCTGACCACACGGGGCGAGATGGCGCTCAAAACTGATCAAGGCGTGAAGATTCAAGTGCGCCAAGGCTTCGCCCGCTTCGATTCCGATCACAGCATCACCATCGACACCGGCGGCAATGTGAAAGATCCCTTTGTGCGCGCCACTCCGGGCAATAATAAAAAGCCCGAGCGCGTGACATTTGGCGCCTGTGTAATCGCCACCGGTGCGCCGCCGTGGGTGCCGCCGATTCCCGGCGCCGACGGCAAGGGCGTGCTGACCTCGGATACGGTGTGGAATTTAAAAACGCCGCCGAAGAAGCTCGGCGTCATTGGCGCCGGCGCCATCGGTTTGGAAATGGCGCAAATTTTTGCCGATTTCGGCACCAAGGTGGTCGTCCTTGAAGCCAAAGATCGGCCATTGCCTGAGGTCGAGCCCGAGATCGCAAAGAATCTCGCGACCTTATTGGAGAAGCAAAAAAATCTCACGCTAGTCGTTTCGGCGCAAGCAAAAAAAATCAGCGGCAAGCCGGGCGCCATGACATTGGCCTACACCGACGCCGCCAGCAAAAACGCGAGCTTCAAGTGCGACTACGTGCTCGTCGCCACCGGCAAACGTCCGGTGGTGGAACCCTTGCAGTTGGATAAGGCGGGTGTGGCGGTCGAACGCGGTGCGATTAAAGTCGATGCGCATTGCCGCACCAACGTGCCGCATATTTTCGCCGTCGGCGATGTGATCGGTGGCTATATGTTGGCGCACACCGCCGGCCAACAAGGGCGCGTGGCCGCGGCAACGATCTTGGGCGAGAGCATGGTCTACGATCAAGCCAAGGATTCCGGTGTCATCTTCACGCGTCCGCAAGCGGCATTTGTCGGTTTGTCCTTGGAGCAAGCCAAGGCGGCGGGCTTCGATGCGGTGGAGGTGAAGGTACCGATGAACATCGATGCCAAGGCCATGATGACCGCGGAGACTGACGGTTTAATTAAAATCGTTGCCGATAAAAAATCGCATCGTATCGTCGGCGTGCATTTTCTGGCGGATCATGCCGACACCTTGATCGGCGAGGCGGTGATGATGGTCAGCGGTGAAATGAGCTTGGAGCAGGTCGCGCAGGCGATTCATCCACATCCGACGCAAACCGAGTTGTTCGGCGAAATGGCGCGACGCCTATTGTCGCGGTTACGCCGCACCGAGAAGCGCGCGCACAGCTAGTTCGGTTTGTTTGGCGCGGCGCGGGCGTACTTTGCGACCGCATCGATTAAATCGTCCAGGCGCATCGGCTTTTTTAAAATCTGCGCGTTTGCCGGCAAGGTGTTCGGTAGCGCCGAACGACCCGCGGCAGTGGCGATAATCAGCGGAATCTTCGCCAAGTCGTGCGGCCGCTCGCGCTGCAAAATCTCGATGAAGGTATTGCCGTGCATCATCGGCATCATTAAATCGAGCACGATGCACGCCGGCAAGTTATTACCTTTGCGGCTCACGAGGACGTTTAGCGCTGCCAAGCCGTTGTCGGCGGTGAGAACTTGAAAGCCCTCGGCGCTCAAGGCCTCGGTAATGCCATCGCGTAAATCGTCGTCGTCCTCGACGACCAAAATCGTATTGTTGCTCATTGCGAACGTACCAGCGGTAATTCTACAAAAAAACTCGCGCCATGACCGGCCTCGCTTTCGACCCAGATGCGCCCGCCGTGGGCCTGCACAATCTCGCGCGCGATAAATAGCCCGAGGCCGAGACCGCCGGTATGTTCCGCGGATACGGCGCGTTCGAAGCGATTGAAGATGCGCTCGCGATCCTGCGCGGCAATGCCGATGCCGCGGTCATGTACCGCAATGCGTGCATGATTGCCGGCGCGCATCAGCTCCACTGCGATCGGTTGACCGCGGCCATAGCGCATGGCGTTGGTCAAAAGATTCGTGATGACCTGCTCAATGCGCAGACGATCGCAGTCGCCGACCACGGCGCTCGTGGCGACCGTCGGTGCGCCGCCGTGCGCGGCGATCAGTTGCGGCCGCAAACGGTCGATGACATCGTGCATCAATTCCGCGAGATCGACCGTGGCCACTTCCAGTTTCAATTTCCCCGAACGCAGACGCGACACGTCGAGCATATCGTCCATGAGGCGCGATAGGCGTGTGACTTGTTTATCGGTTTGCTCGATGAGCTTATTGACGCGTGCCGGAGAATACACTGAGGTGTCGCCGCGCCGAATTGCACGCAGTAGGGATTGCGTTTGTAGCGCCAATGAACTCAGCGGTGTTTGGAATTCGTGCGAGGCCATGGACAAGAATTCATCCCGCGCTTGTATCGCCTTTTTAAGATCTTCCGCGGCATTTTTCATCGATGAAATATCGAGAATGGCCGATATCAAGCGGATCGGCACGCCGGTGCTATCGCGTACCGCCGTCGCATTCAGCAGCGCCCACAAAATCGTGCCATCCTTGCGGATGTAGCGTTTTTCTGTGACGAATACCGGCCGTCGATTTGCCAGCATTTCTTCGAACGCGTCGCGGCTCGTCGTAAGATCGTTTGGATGCGTGATATCGCTGAACGTTAAGGCTTCGAGCTCCGCCGGACTATAGCCAGTCATTTCCGCCATTTTGCTGTTCACGCGCAAAAAACGTCCGCTGACGGGGTCGACCTGCGCCATGCCGACTGCGGCGAGGGCGAAGGTGGAACGAAATAATTCTTCGCTTTGTTCCAAGGCGCGGCGCGCCTCAATTTTGTCGGTGACATCGACCGCGACGTTGATAATGCCGGTGATGGTGCCATCGGCGTCGCGCCACTGTTGGAAATAGCTATCGAATAATCGCACCTCGTGGCTACCGTCCGGCCCGTGCACGCGTATCGGTAGCTCGGTCGCCTCGTATGGCTGACCGGCGTAGACGCGGTCGAGCGCTGCAAGCCATGGACCGCCATCGGGCGAAATCACGTCGGCGGCCTTGCGTCCGATATAGTCCTGATTGCCGACGAGGGCGCGCGCCGCCGGGTTTTGTAACACGATCACGTGCTCCGGACCGCGAAATGCGGTAACTACTAAGGGTGTTTGCATGAAGAAGGTCTCGAGGCGTTCGCGCTCAATGTCGACCTGCCGGCGCGCGACGCGCTCGCTTTCTAGGAGGTCGCTGCGTTCGCGGTCAAGATCTTCCAGTTTGTGCGAAATGCCGACAACCAAGGAATAAAACACCACAATCAGGGACACGATCAATAGCGCCGTACCGAGCGGCAGATCGACGTAACCGGAACGCTCTAAGCGGATGCGAATAAAGCCCATGACGACGGGCAATATAATTGCCACCGGAATTAGACGCCGCGCCATGAAACCGCCGGAGCCGGCGCTGAATAGTACGCCGATAGGGTTATGATCCGCGCGCGCGAATAGCGTGCCGAAGGCAAGTAAGGCGAAACAAAGCGCGGTGACCCAGGAAATACGGATGTACGGACCGATTTTGTAAAATGACGTGACGCCGTACAGGTAGCCAACCAGGGCTAACAGCGACAGAAGCAAGACCGGCACAAGCAATAGCGAGGACGGATTGAGAAAGATGCGTTTCGTGCGCCAGTCGATCGTCAGCAATGCCGTGCCGGATAATACGAAACAGATCGCCGCGATCGGCGACATGCGGCCCGGGTAGAGCGCACTTTCGGTATTGCGAAAATCGGTGGCGATGAGTTCATCGATCCCGAAATCCCAATTACCAATATATTCGAGTAAGGTAACGCCGCCGATCAGCAGACTAGTGATGGCGAAGCCTTGACCGAGTAGGTATCGAGCGCGATGTCGTGGTGCCGGTGCCTGCAGTAGCCATAAGGCGAGACTCGCTAATACTAGCGCTAGAGACGTGTTGGACTTCATCTGCAGCGCGGACCACCACTTGTATCCGGGGAGCAGCAGCCAAATGGAGAGCATGCTGCCGGCGATGACCAGCGTTGCGATGCAGGCCAGGTTGATCCCCCAGCATAGGCTGCGGCGAAACTGGGGCGCGACGAGGTGGGGGATGGACGATACGTCGTTCATGCGGACTGCCGTCGCGTTTGCTTCCAGCCGTTTTTGGGCACTCGCGCCTTTGGACAAGAAATATCGCTGAGCTTATCATTCCGCGTCCGCCGCGGGAACGCTCGGCGGTCCGGCATTCAACCTAGTGGTGATAAGACAATGAGCGGTGTCAAAAAAGCGGTGTTGGCCTATTCCGGCGGACTCGATACCTCGGTGATTTTGAAGTGGCTGCAGGAACAATACGGTTGCGAAGTCGTGACCTTTACCGCCGATATCGGCCAGCGCGAAGAGCTCGAGCCGGCGCGCGCCAAGGCGAAGCAGTTCGGCATCAAGGAAATCTACGTCGACGATTTACGTGAGGAGTTTGCGCGCGATTTCGTATTTCCAATGTTCCGGGCCAATGCAATTTACGAAGGCGAATATCTACTCGGCACCTCGATCGCCCGCCCCTTGATCGCCAAGCGCCAAATCGAGATCGCCAACCAAACCAAGGCCGACGCGGTGTCGCACGGTGCGACTGGCAAGGGTAATGATCAGGTACGTTTCGAGCTGGGTTACTACGCCCTGAAGCCGGATGTGCGCGTCATCGCGCCATGGCGCGAATGGGATTTGACCTCGCGCGAGAAATTATTGGCCTATGCCGAGAAGCACGGCATTCCGGTGGAAATGAAGCGCGGCAAGAAATCGCCGTATTCCATGGATGCCAATTTATTGCATATTTCCTACGAGGGCGCCGTGCTCGAAGATCCATGGCAAGAGCCGGAAGAAGAAATGTGGCGCTGGAGCGTCGCACCGGAAAAGGCACCGGATAAGGCGACTTATATCGAGCTGACTTACGAACGTGGCGATATTGTCGCCATTGACGGTAAAAAATTATCGCCGGCGCAAGTCATGGAGCGCCTGAACGACATCGCGGGCAAGAACGGCATCGGGCGTTTGGATTTGGTCGAGAACCGTTACGTCGGCATGAAATCGCGTGGTTGTTACGAGACGCCCGGCGGCACGGTAATGCTCAAGGCGCATCGCGCCATCGAATCCCTCACGCTCGATCGCGAGGTGGCGCATCTTAAGGATGAAT
The DNA here is from genome assembly GCA_964496605.1 of uncultured Acidiferrobacteraceae bacterium. Lineage (GTDB taxonomy): Bacteria > Pseudomonadota > Gammaproteobacteria > Acidiferrobacterales > CAZCAK01 > CAZCAK01. The sequence goes on from CAZCAK010000011.1 coordinate 7,977, forward strand.
TGATGCCGCGCTACGCCAGTTTGATCTACAACGGCTATTGGTGGAGCCCGGAGCGGCAATTGATGCAGCAAATGATCGATACATCGCAGGCGCAGGTAAACGGTGAGGTGCGGCTCAAGTTATATAAAGGAACCGTGACCGTCGTTGGCCGCAAGAGCAATCAGTCGCTATTCGATCCGACCATCGCCACCTTCGAAGACGACGCCGGCGCCTATAATCAAGCCGACGCCGCCGGTTTTATTAAACTCAACGCCTTGCGCATGCGCATTGCCGCACGCCTACGCAAGATCAAGTAAATCAACCGCAGAGAATCGCATGAGCTTCAATAACGTCGAAGTGAAAAAGAAGGCCAACGTCTATCACGATGGCAAGGTTACGAGTCGCACGATTATCACCGGCGATGGACAGCGCAAGACTTTAGGCGTGATGCTGCCGGGGACTTATACGTTCAATACCGATGCCCCCGAGCGCATGGACGTGACGCAAGGTCGGTGTCGCGTAAAACTCGATGGCGCCAACCAGTGGCAAGACTATGGTGCCGGCCAGTCGTTCGATGTGCCGGGTAAAAGCCGGTTCACGATCGAGGTGCAGGAGCTGCTGGACTACGTCTGCCATTTTCTCTGATCAATATATTCCCGGCAGGAAACGCGCGACGCGTTTGCAATAGGCGTCGTAGTCGGAGAATTTCTCGCGTAGCCAGCGTTCTTCGCGCCGCGCCTTGCGGTCGAAGAATAGGCTCATGAATAGCGCCGCCAATGCCGCGGCGGCGCTATGCCAAGCGCAAGCCCAACCGAAAGCCAAGACCATTAATGCGAGATACATCGGGTGACGCACGTAGGCATAAACTGCGCGCCGCGTCAGTGTGCCGTCGGCACGCGGTTGCGGAAACGGCGTGAGATTTTTACCTAAGGCGACAAAGGCCGCCGCACCGAGTAGGGACCCCAATACTAATAATAAGACTCCGATACTGCCGAGTGCATCGGGCGGCCAGGTCCAGTATCCCGTGTGCGTCGCGAGCATGACGACCACGACGATCAGCACCAACTGCGCCAACACCCACAACCCGCCGCGTTCAATGACGTTCGACATCCCGCCTCCGGTATATGCCCGGGTCGCACCCGACCAAAATCCCATGGCGAGCGCGACCGAATCGTTAACAATAATCGCATGCGTTATTACGCCTTGGCCAGCGATTACGATGGAACCCTGGCGCATCACGGTCGCATCGATGCGGCGACCCTCGATGCGTTGCAAGCATTCAAGGCTTCCGGCCGCAAAATTATTTTAGTTACCGGCCGTATTTTGGAGGATTTGTTCGAGGTTTTTCCCGAACACGCCGTATGCGATCGCATCGTCGCGGAAAACGGTGCCGTGCTCTACGACCCGCAGACGCGCGCGCAGCGCCCGCTCGCAGCAGCGCCGCCGCACGAATTTGTCGAGCGCTTGCAGGCAGAAGTGGTCGCGCCCCTGGCCATCGGGCGCGTCATTGTCGCGACCTGGGAGCCACATGAAACGACGGTGCTGGAAACCATTCGCGATCTCGGTTTGGAGCTGCAGGTGATCTTCAACAAAGGCGCGGTAATGGTATTACCTGCCGGCGTCAACAAAGCCAGCGGTCTGCAAGCTGCATTGGATGACTTGGGGTTGTCAGCGCATAACGTCGTTGCCGCCGGCGACGCCGAAAACGATCACGCACTACTGACTGCCTGCGAGTGTGGCGTCGCCGTGGCGAATGCCTTGCCGGCGCTGAAGGAGCACGCCGATTGGGTGACGCCGGGCGATCACGGCGTCGGCGTGAGCCAAATCGTCGCTGAAGTGCTGCGTGATGACTTGGCGGATATCGATGCACGTACTCAGCGTCACGATTTAATTTTGGGCGAAGATGCGCAAGGTGCCGCGGTCTGCCTTAAACCTTATCGCACCAACATCTTGCTCGCGGGCACTTCCGGCAGCGGTAAATCGACATTCGCCACCAGCTTCCTCGAGCGTCTGCAAGAGCGCCGTTACCAATATTGCATTATCGATCCGGAAGGCGATTACGATCACTTCGTTCACGCGGTAACGCTTGGCGATGCCCAGCGCGCGCCGACGGTAGAGGAGGCGCTGCGATTGCTTTCGCGCCCCGATCAAAACATCGCGCTCAATCTGCTCGGGGTCCCGCTGGGCGATCGGCCGAGGTTCTTTTCGCAGCTTTTAGCGGCGGTGTGGGATTTACGTATCCAAACCGGTCGTCCGCATTGGCTTGTCGTCGACGAGGCACACCATTTATTGCCGCAGGAATGGACGCCGGCAAACAACGGCTTGGCGCGCGATATGACTGGACTGGCATTGATCGCGGTACATCCGGATCGGGTCGCGCGCATGATGTTGGAGAAGATTGGCTTTGTCGCCGCGATCGGCGATGCGCCCGACGACACGCTGGGAAATTTCGCGCGCGCGATCGAGGTGTCAGCGCCGCGTGTCAGCGAAAAAAAATTACAAGCAGGAGAGGCCTTGGCGTGGCGCCGCTGCGAGTCTAGGTCGCCGTTTTGGTTTCGAGTTACGCCGCCGCATGCGGAACATCAACGGCACATCCGCAAATACGCCGTCGGCGATCTCGGCGATCATAGTTTTTATTTTCGCGGACCGGATCGCCGTTTAAATTTGCGGGCGCAAAATTTAATGATGTTCCTGCAAATCGGCGATGGCATCGACGATGCGACATGGTTATATCATTTGCAGCGCGGCGATTATTCGCGCTGGTTTCGGGAGTACGTCAAAGACACCGCGCTCGCGCAGGCGACACAGGAAATCGAGCAGTCATCGAGCGACGCCGCCGAAAGTCGTGCCCGTATTCGCGCCGAGATCGAGCAGCGCTATACCGAACCGGCGAATTAATATTCGGGTGTACTGTTCGCTGTAGCGTGGGTAGGAGACCGTATGCGTTGCGGCTTCGCGCGACACGGTCCGCTGCGTTCATTTCCAGCTGTGCGGGACGCAGAATTCACGGGTTCGCGTAATACGTATGGTGCGCACCGCGCACCGGCGAAACCACTACGCCATCACGCGATTGCCGGCCGTGTCGAATACCGCGACCGATACCGGGATGCCTTGGCGCACGCTCTCGGTGACAATACAAAAATCCTCGAACAAACCGATGCAATGTTGCGCCGCTTGTATAGAGCCGTTTTTGAGACCGAGGTGCAACTCAACCGCGATATCGGCGACGCGCCACCGGCCACGTTGGTTTTGCTTTAGTGTCGTTGTGGCGACGGCGTCTAAATCCGCGACCGGATGGCGTGACTTTTGTAGACAGAATACCAGGCTCGCACTAAGACAATTCGCCACCGCGGCGGTCAGTAGTCGTGCAGCATTCGGCCCGCGGTCATGACCTAGCGGTGCCGGTTCGTCGAGATGGAGTTCGGTATCGCCCTGGGGAAATCGCACGATGAATTCGAAATCTTGTAGTCGTTTAATATTGATACTGAAGCGGTTCGCGAGCGTCTTTTCCGTGGCCATTATGATTCCAGTGGTGGTGATGGGATTCCAGTGTGGGTGCGTGCGTAACAGGATCGCGAATTCCACCCAAGATTCCGTCCAGGATTCCGTAAGCCCCTAAGGCGATCAAGAGTACACCGACGACCGGACGTAAGCGACCGGGTGCGCGGCGCAAAACGCCGGTGCCGATACTCAATCCGAGCAGTAGCGGCAGGGTGCCGAGTCCGAATGCCAGCATCACCAAGGCGCCGCGCAGCGGGTCGCCGCTCGCGAACGCCGCGACCAATGCGGTGTACACCATACCGCACGGTAGCCAACCCCACATCATGCCGAGCGCGATCGCCTGTTTATAGTTGCGCGGTGGCAATAGGCGACGCGCATACGGTTGGATGCCGCGCCAAAGGCGCGTGCCGATGCGTTCAAGTGCCGCGAGTCCGTGCCACCAACTCGCAAGATAAAGCCCGAGGGCAATCATGAAGGCGCCGGCAATCACCGCACCGACACCGGTGATGTGCGCGAGCGCTGCTGCGTCGACCACGCCGGCGCCGACAAACCCGGCGATGGCACCGGCGATGCTATAGCTTGCAATACGTCCGGTGTGGTAGCTCAGGGGAAATAGAATATTGGCCTTCGGTGCTTCGTTGGTCGCTGCCACATGAATTTTGACGATGCGTCGTGACTGTGTACCGCCGAAGCCGAGCGCGCCGATGATGCCGCCGCACATGGCGACGCAATGCACCGAGCCGACGAGGCCGGTCAGTAGTGCCGATACGATCAGCCAGTCGTTGAGACTCATTGTGCGCTTAACGCCAAGTGCCGATCGTGCGGCAGGACCATGCTGCCGAGCAGGCGCCAATCGGCGCCTTCCAGTTGGACGTAATAACGTCCGGCCGGTAGCGGCGGCAGGGTGGCGTGGAACACCTCATCGTGATCGTGCGTCAGTGTGATGGCAACGTCATGGACGTCGCGGGTGGCGTGTAAAAACTTAAGCTGCAAAGTCGGCAACGCGACCGCACGGCCCTTTAACGACAACACCGCTTCGTGGTCGGTTAAAACTAGTTCGCCGTGCTCGGCATAAGTGCGTGCGGCGTCATCGCGTTTCAATACTTGATTAATCGCCTTGCCTTGGCGGTAATAATCGTCGACCACGAGACCGTCGCGTGTCGCGATGGAGAGATAGAGTAGCGTCATGCCGACAGCGACGGCGGCGACCGGCGGGGCGATGAGTAACCAAACCAGTTTTTCGCGATACCAGGGGAGGGTGGTGGGCATCATGGCGACAGGAACGCTCCTTTCTCGTCTTCGTGGAGGCGCGCATCGTCCTGCGCGCTTAAGTGGAAGCGAATATCGGTGCGACGTTGCGCTTGCGGTTCGGCTTGAACACGTGCCGGCAGGCTCACGCCTTGGCCTGGCGCGAGCACGATATCGGCTTGATCGAGCGCGAGTTGGGCGCCATCGAGTCCGCTGACGCTGACGCGAAAGCGGTGCGCGCGTGCGTCCAGATTGGTCAGTTTTAAGGTGTAAACATTTTCAATGCGACCGTCGCCGGTGTCGCGATAGAGTTGATTGCGGTCGTGCAGCACTTCGAGCTGCAACGGCACGCGCAGCAGTACGGCGATGATCAGCGCGCTGCACAGGGCGAGCAGAATCGCACCGTAGATCATCACGCGCGGACGCAATAGGCGCTGCGGTTCGCCATGTAAGGCATGGTCGGTGGTGTAGCGAATAAGCCCCTTGGCGTAGCCCATCTTTTCCATTACTGAGTCGCAAACGTCAACGCACGCGGCGCAGGCGATGCAGGCATATTGCAAGCCGTCACGGATATCGATGCCCGTGGGGCAGGCCTGTACGCATAATGTGCAATCGATACAACTGCCGAGGCCTTTTACGCGCGGGTCGACGCCGCGTGCACGTGCCCCGCGCGGTTCGCCGCGCGCACGATCGTAGGAGATGATGAGCGTATTACGATCGAACATGACGCTCTGAAAGCGCGCATACGGACACATGTACAGACACACCTGTTCGCGCAGCCAGCCGGCATTGCCGTAGGTCGCGAAACCGTAAAACAATATCCAGAACGTCTCCCAGGGACCGAGCGCCTGTGCCGCGAGCGCACCGCCGAGTTCACGGATCGGCGTGAAATATCCAACGAAGGTAAAACCGGTCCACAGCGAAAATGAGATCCACAGCAGATGTTTACCGCCAACCTTGGCGATCTTTTCCTTGTTCCAGGGCTGCAGCGCCAAGCGCATTTGCCGCGGACGGTCGCCTTCGATCTGGCGTTCGATCCACAAAAACACCTCGGTCCACACCGTTTGCGGGCAAGTGAACCCGCACCAAACGCGGCCGAAAATTGCGGTGAACAGAAACAGCGACAGCGCCGAGATGATTAGAATCGTCGTTAGATAAAACAGATCTTGCGGGTAGAACGTATACGCGAATAAATGAAACTTGCGCCCCGGCAAGTCGATGAGAAACGCCTGACGCCCATCGCCCCAGTTGAGCCACGGCAATAAATAGTAAACGCCCAGCGTCAGCGATACGAATAGAATGCGCAGATTCGCGAAGCGACCGTGCACCTCGCGCGGATATATTTTAATGCGCTTGGCGTAGAGCGATTGTTCGACGCCTTCGTCGAGTTTATCGTCTTGGCTTAGCGGGGATGATTTCGAGAGCACGTTGTTAATCGTTGACGTTCATGCTTCGGTGGCGCATGAATCGGCATTTCACTGCTTGATCTCACTGATCTGCAGCTTCGTCGCATCATCCTGCGACAAGCTCCAAACGTACGCCGCCAATAGATGTACCTTCGCCTCGCCTAAAAACTCCGCGTGTGCCGGCATGCGTCCATTGCGACCATCGCGAATACTGCGCGCGATAATTTCCGACGTGCCGCCGTATAACCAAATATTGTCGGTGAGATTCGGTGCGCCGATCATTTGATTACCGTGCCCGTC
>CAZCAK010000012.1:0-14268 GCA_964496605.1 uncultured Acidiferrobacteraceae bacterium
CGCCACACGGTACTGGGGCTTGGATCAACTCAGCTCGCGCGAAAATCCGCTGGTCGTGTTTACCCTGCTCTCACAAACCGTCATCGGCGCATTCCTGTGGTTATTTCTCTGGCCACAATACTCGCCAACATTCGCCGCAATACTGGCGCCGGCATGGCACGGCATGACGCTCGCGAGCGCGCTGCTGCTCACGCTGATCGTCATGCAGGGCGGTGCCCTGTTTCTCACGACGCTGCACATCGGCAAACCGCTGCGGTTTTATCGCGGCTTTAATAATTTGCGTCACTCGTGGGTAAGCCGCGAAGGCGCGGCGTTGATGGCGTTTTTTATTTTCCTAAGCGCATATGCCTTGATCGGCGCGTTTCCGCTCCTGAGCGCGTGGCTACCGCCACCAATCGCGAATGCATTACCGACCTTGCTTGGCTGGGGCGCCAGCGTGACAGGTCCGTTGGCCTTGTATTGCATGGCAATGATTTATCGCATTAAGGCGCGACCGTTCTGGAACCACTGGCACACGCAAGCGGCATTTTTTGCGAGTCTGTTTATTCTCGCCAGCACGACGCTCGGCGCGGTGTTCGGCATCGTGGCGTACCACCACGGCGCATCGATCGTGGCGAGCGTTAAACCGTTTGCGCTCGGCGCACTCGGCGGATTTCTGCTACAGGGCATCGCCTTGCTCGGACACTTGCGCTACCTCATGCACCGCGGTGCCGAGGCGGAAGTTTCGCGCATGAAGATGCTAACCACGTACGGCAAGACCTATGGCGCGCGCTGGGCGAGCCTCGCGGTACTCACGCTCGTAGCATCAAGCCTGGCATTCGCGGAATTCGATTCGGCGATTGCCCTGACATTAGCGTCGTTACTACTGCTCGGTGCCGCCGTGCACGAAATCGTCGGACGCGCCTTGTTCTACGTTCTCGTTACACCGACCACCATGCCCGGCGCCTTCTTTTGGAATAATAAATATTTCGAACAGCATGCGCGCCAAGTTGGCCTCGCACGCATGCCGCAAGTCGGTGTCGTACCGGATACGCATTCATGAGATACGCCGACAACATCCCCAGCGATAAACCGCCGCAAGCGGCAGCGGTGGCTAGATGACGATCGGCGTCATCTTAGCGGGCGGGCGCTCGACGCGTATGGGTTTCGACAAGGCATTCGCGCATTTACATGGCCGCGCCTTGATCGAACACGCGATCGCGTGTCTCGCGCCGCAAGTTACGCGGCTTGTCATCAATAGCAATCGCGATCACGCGCGCTTCGCGCGTTATGGTCTACCGGTTTTCGCTGACGCCGCACCGGGCGTCTGCGGACCGCTAGCCGGCATCTACACCGCGCTAACGCGCTGGCCGAACGACGCGATCGTCACCGTCGCGGTCGACTTGCCGTTCTTACCGACGGATCTCGTGCAACGCCTATGCGCGCGCAATCGAATTTGTCGTTATGCCAGCGCCGACGGACGACATGCACTCGCAATCGGCTGGGCGCCACACAGCGCATCGGCTTTGGCAGATTATCTCGCCGGCGGCCGGCGTGACTTATACGGTTGGTTGCAGGACTACGGTGATGGCGCCGCGCTTACGCGCGAACAAGCGTTTAATATCAATACGCCGCAAGCGTTAAGCGACGCCGAACGAATGAACGCGAGCAATGACAAGCTCGACGCCGCATAAGGCCACAGCGTCCGCGCATACCTATACTACTTAGTGGCCCGCGCAAAGCGCTCGATGACCGTTGCCACGGGCTCGATGGCCTGGATACCGGCAACACTCTTCCCTGCCTGCCAATAATCTTTCGGTGTGGCTTCGCGCAGGCTGCTGCGCTTAAAGTGATGCAACGATTTCAGCGCATAGATCATGCGCATGAGATGCTTGGTGCGTTTTCCTTTTAACATCCAGCGTGCGATCGCGCCGGCCTTGGTGCCGATGCGTTCGACATAGGGCGTGCGGATCACCGCCAGCGGCACGCCGGTGATGCGTTCGCTCAGGACGATATCGCTTTCATCGGCATCAACAATCGCATGCTTATAGCTATCCGGCGCGCGGCATTCGGTGGTCGCAATCAGGCGCGTGCCGATTTGCACACCGGCGTAACCGAGTTTAAGCGCCTCGGCAAACGCACGCTCATCGCCGATACCGCCGGCGCAAATCACCGGCAAATTAAAATCGCGCAATTCTTCGATCAGTGCCGCGGCGCTTTTGGTACCGGCGTGGCCGCCGGCGCGCTGATTCACCGCGATCAAACCGTGAACCCCGGCATCGACTGCCTTTTGCGCCCAACGCCGTTCGGTAACATCGTGATAGACGATGCCGCCGTAGTTTCGCACGCGTTCCACGACCCACGCCGGTTTGCCGAGCGAGGTAATAAAAAAGCGCACGCCTTCCTCCAGCGCGATATCGATCCAGTGCGCCATTTTTTCGCGATAGGATTTCGAGGATTGCTCGATCAGCGCATTCATGCCGATAGGCTTATCGGTGAGGCTGCGGATATAACGCAGGCCGGCGCGGAATTCATGACCATAAACATAAGTCAGCGAAATCGGTTGCACGATACCGATCGCACCGGTCTGCGACACCGCTGCGACCAGCTCCGGGTTGCTGCAGGGATACATGGCACCGCCGATGATCGGTAGCGCGATGCCAACTTGGCGCGTGAACGGCGTAGCGCCGCTCATGCGTTCGGTCGCAATAACCACGTGACCGCGACCCGCGCGACCACATCGTCGGCGCGATCGCGAATATCGGCACGGGCGATATGCTTCGCTTCGGCTTCGACGCGCGTGGGCAATTGCGAATGACCTTCGGCGATCAAATCGCCACGCGCCTTCTTTAGATATTCGATCGATAAGTCGGTAACGATCATGCGCACATTCGGCGGCGCGTTGCTCATCATCGACAGGGCGCTGGCGAACTCGCCGACATTGGCCAAGGCCAGTGCATGTACCGAGCGCAAATGATTGCGCACGCGGCGCCGGTCGTGCAGCGCGACCCGCGCGCGGCCCGGCGACATTTCCAATACGCGGGCGCCGAGCGCGCCAGTATACGGCACGATGCGTCCCATGATCTTACTAAAGAGCCATTTGCCGCCGGGCCATGGGCTCAAGCGACGCCATAACTGCGTGACGGTTTTGGCCGGCGATTCCGCGTTCATCAGCGATCGCGTGTGAGTTCGCGTATGCGCGTGCTGCGCAGATAAATAATCATGAGAATGAGCGGAAGGATAAATCCCGCGATCACCAGCGCCGCCACCACCAAGCCGATGGTGTGCAAACCACTGGCATCGACCATGGCGCTCTGCGCCATTTGCGCGCTCATTGCGGACCACAGCGAGGACCAGCCGACGCTCGCTATCGCGAGATAAAGTAGCGATAGCCAACTTAAAATTTCTAAAGCGGTCCTGGCCCAGGCGCGTAGATTCAAGAATTGCACGCCGGCATAGAGCGCGACCGCGCCGACGATTAGCTGAAACAAACTCGCGCCGCGCGATTCTTGCAGCGCGCCGGCCATGTTCGCGAGCTCCGGCGGCAGCGCCGCGGTATCTTGCGGACTTATCGCGCCGGCACCGAGCAACACCGCCACGGCACCGATAGCGAGCAAGGCACCGGTGAGAATCCAACTCCAAGCAATTAAGGCTACGGCGGCGGGTCGCGTTTGCGGTACGGTGTTCATTCGGTTCCTCTCCATAACGAAGATGCCATGGTGAGAAACCGACGCGCGGCTGTCAAATATTTATCGCGCGTATTTATCGCCCATGCGCGCAAGCACGCGCGAATATATTGTGGGCGTGCTGCTAGTGTGGCTGATAGCCGCGCAATGTAAACGCGTCGCCGTCGGGATTTTCAAACTCAATATCGAGAAAAATTCGTCGGCTCTCTTCCGATTCGAAATAGATCTTCAAGGCATTGGGGCCTTCGCCTTGGACAACATAGGGATGGCCTTCGAGATCGGCCAGTGTGTGTCCGGTAATGGGATCGGTCCGTTCGATGCGCATGAGGCACCTCCTGGGTGGTGTCGCGGGGGGAAGCCTAGTGGACGCCTGTGCCGCTCGCTTGTCAATCATCATTTGCACGAGGCCGCTCGGCCGGCGCGACTCTCCAGGGCTATTGGACGGCGCCCCGCCCTTCTATGACATTCCGCATAAATCGATGGTATGGAATTTGCTCCTCGCTTCGTATCGATTGCGCGGATGCGAGCATGGGCAGGCTTAACTGGCGATATTACGCGGTCGGCGCAGCGACGTTATGTCTTACGGTCACGGGCGCCGTCGCCGACGAATTGCGAATCGGCGGTACCGGCGCCGGTCTTGGTACTGCACGTCTACTCGGCGTGGCATACACCGCGACGCATCGCGACGTCTCCATCAGCGTAACCTCGAGTCTCGGCAGTAGCGGCGGCATCAAGGCGGTCATGGCTGGCGCGCTCGACATCGCCCTGAGTGCGCGCGCACTGAATCCGAACGAACGCGCCGCCGGTTTGGCGGCTTACGCCTACGGCGAAACACCGCTAGTCTGGGTCACCGACGCGGCTCGTAGCGAATCCGATATCGATACCGCCACCTTGCAGGCGCTGTACCGCGGCGAGACGCGCCGCTGGCAAGACGGACAAGTCATGCGCGTAGTGCTACGACCGGCCGCCGATAGTGACACGATGTTGTTGCGCGATTACGTGCCGGAGCTGCGCGAGGTGGTCGATCAGGCCTTGGCGAACCCCGGCATGCCGCTCGCAGTGAGCGATCAAGAGGCGGTACAGCTGGTGCGCCAATTACCCGGCGGCATCGTCACCTCGACGCTGGCACTGCTCAAAACCGAACAGCCGCATCTCAAGGCGCTGCGTTTCAACGAAGTTGAGCCGACGGTCGCCAATCTGACCAATCGGCGCTACACCATGGGCAAGACCTTATATATGGTCGTCGGTGCGGCGCCGAGCGAGACGGTCTTAAGTTTTATCCAATTCCTTTGCAGCGAACGCGCACATGCGATTCTGCGCGACAGCGGTCACCGCGTGCTACCGCTACAGGCGTGTCGTGCTAAACGCTGACGAACGCCGCCTGCGTCGCTTCATCGGACTTATCGCCGGCGGCGTCGCCTGCGCCATCGCCATCGGCGCACCACTCGGGTATTTCCTTACCGCGTATCAATACGAATCGGCACGCATCGCGCGCGAAACGAAATTCGACGCCGCGGTATTATCGGAGCTAATTTACAGCAACCCAGTCCTATGGCGCTTCGAAGAGCATCGCTTGACCGAATCGATCGAGCGCCGCCTGCCGCGCGACTCGGCGCAAAGCCGCCGCATCCTCGACTTACAAAACCAGGTGATCGCGCAGCGCGGCGACACCGCTGCCGGACCCAGCATCGTTCAACGCATGCCGCTATACGATGGCGACCATGCGGTCGCGGAACTGGAAGTCTCCGAGCCGCTCATCCCGATCTTGGCCCGCACCGGCGCCGTGGCCGGCGTGAGTATCTTAATGGCCGTGTTAATTTATATCGCCGTTCGTTTGTTACCGTTTCGCGCACTCTTGCGCGCCTTGGAACATCTGGAGATTTCCCAGAACGCCTTGCGCGAAGAGATCTTCGCGAAGGAACTGGCGCTGAAAAAGGCCGAAGACATGGGCAGCGCCATGCGACATCAGGCTTTGCACGATCACCTGACACAATTACCGAACCGTGCCTTGTTCAATGATCGCGTGCAGTACGCGATTCAAGCGGCGCAACGCGCCGGCGATATGGTCGCCGTCGCGATGATTGACCTGGATCGATTTAAAGAAATCAACGACACGCTGGGTCATCAAGCCGGCGACTTGGTCTTGCAAGAAGTCGCATTGCGGTTGCAAAACCAATTACGCAAAGACGACACCATTGCCCGCCTCGGCGGCGACGAATTCGTAGTGCTGTTACCGATCGAAGATATCAATGGCGCGATCACCGCGGCGCGGAAGGCGCTGCATGCGCTCGACCGGCCAATGGTGGTCGGCGGTCATGAGTTAGAAATCTCCGCCAGCCTCGGTCTTGCGATTCATCCGCAACATGGCGCCGACAGCGCCTCCTTGCTCAAAAACGCCGACATCGCCATGTACACCGCCAAGCGCCGTCGCAGCGGTTACGCCGTTTATGAGGCAGCGGAAGACGCGCACACCGCCGAACGTCTCGGCACGGTCGCCGAGCTACGGCGCGCAATGGAAAAGCACGAGCTGATCTTGCATTATCAACCGAGCGTCGATCTCGCGAGCGGCCAAATCAATCGCCTCGAGGCCTTAGTGCGCTGGCAGCATCCGCGACGCGGACTTCTCTACGCCGACGACTTCGTTTCAATCGCGGAAGAAAGCGGTTTAATCAAATCGATGACGCTATATATCATCGATGCCGCCTTGGCGCAGTGTCGCATCTGGCACGACGACGGCATCACATTGCCGCTCGCCATCAACGTGTCGGCGATCAATTTGCACGATCCCAAGTTCGTGCAGCGCACGATTAAACTCATCGAGCGCCACGGCTTGACGCCGAACGTACTGGAATTCGAATTGACCGAAAGCGCCTTGATGCTGGATCAACGTCGCGGCCTGGAAAACATCAAGGCGCTCAGCCACTACGGCATCACCATCGCTATCGACGACTTCGGCACCGGTTATTCCTCGATGACGCGCCTGCGTCAATTACCGGTGCGCACGCTCAAGATCGATAAGAGTTTCGTGATGGAGATGCTGGTGAACGAGAATGACGCCGCCATCGTGCGATCGACCATCGCCTTGGCGCACAGCCTCGGGCTACATACCGTGGCTGAGGGCGTCGAGAGCCGTGCCATCGCGCACGAGCTCGAAAGATTGCATTGCGACTCGGCGCAAGGGTATTACATCACGCGTCCGCTGGCGCCGGATGATCTCGAGCGTTGGCTGCGTCTATCGCCGTGGGCGGCGCAGGCGCGCACGTTCTACGATTCACGCACCGCCTAGACTATCATCGCGCGTTAATTTCGTTATTATTACCGCCATGGATTGGCGTCGCAGTGGTCTCGCCGCAGTAGCAGGGATCGCCCTCATCACACTGGGTACCATCGTGATGGCTGGCTGGTGGCTGCGCGTGCCAGCCATGGTGCAAATCCTACCCGGCTATATCGCTATGGCCTTCAACACCGCGGCATGTTTTTTTGCCGGCGGCGTCGCATTACTACTTCCACCCAAATTACAACGGCACGGCCAGCGCTTCATCGGCGCTGCGATCATGATCTTGGCGAGCGCAGTGTTGGTTCAGATGCTGCTGCCGCAGGGTTATGGCATCGATTGGCCGCACCTTCACGACTGGCTGAAAGATCCGAATCCGCACCCCGGGCGCATGGCGCCGAATACCAGCCTGGCATTTATGTTCGGCGGCGCAGTACTGATGTTATTGCAAGTGCAGCGCCGCTGGGCCTACGCGCTGGTGCAAGCGTTGACGTTTTTGGTATTACTGATCGGATTACTGAGCTTCATCGGTTACACGCTTAAGCTCGATCTCCTCTATCGCTGGTACCAATACACGCGCATGGCGGTGCATACGGCACTTGGCTTTATCGTATTCGGCATCGGTCTCGCCTCGACCTGGTATCGCGCACCCTGGTTTGCGAATTTCTATCGCGGCCACGAGGACCTGAAGATCGGCGCGCTAGCGGCGGCAATATTGATTGTCGCGGCGTTCACCAGCGGCTTATTGAGCTTCGTCACACTGGAACAACATAGCGAAAACGCATTAACCAATAGCCTGCAGCTGTCCTTATCGAACCGCCTGGACTTATTGCAAACCAGCATCGAGCAGGCCACGAGCAACGCCCGTTTCGCGGCGCGGCGCGCATCCTTGTTGGCACAACTACGACGTCTCAATATGCAGCCACGTGACCAAGGCGCGCAGGCCGAGCTCGAACGCATCGTTCGCAGCTTAATCGCCGATCGTTTCAGCGCCATTCTGATTCGCACGCAAAGCGGTGGCGTCGTCAGCAGCGCCGGCCGCTTCGTTGAATCCTCTATCGCCACACTACCGCTGAAACCGCCGTATCGCGCCCGCTTAATGTGGCGCGACGGCGCCTATCTGCATATGGAGCTGTCCTTATCCGATGCGCATGGGCCGCTCGGTGTGATGATTACTGAGCAAGCCTTACCAATGGTCGCGCGGCTAATGCGTGACGTACAAAGTCTTGGCGCCACTGCTGAATCGGGAATTTGCACCGCAATCGCTACCGATACACTCGAGTGCCTACCGACCAAACTACATCCATCGCAGTTTCGTTACATTCTGCGCGAGGCGAGCGATCGCGAGCTACCCATGGCGCGCGCCTTAAACGGCGATCGCGGCGTCGGTATTACGCATGACTATCGGGGACAGAAAGTTTTAGCGGCATTCAGTCCGGTCGGGGATCTCGGACTGGCCCTGGTCATCAAAATGGATACCGCGGAGTTATATGCGCCGATTCGCGAACGGCTACAACATGTACTACCGTTGCTGTTCGTGTTGGTGATCGGCGGCGTCGCGCTGGTACGCTGGCAAATGTTACCGGTCGTACGCAAGCTTCAAGCGTCGGAACACGCGGCGACCGAACGCGCTACCGCCTTAGGCCGGCTCGCCGCGATTATCGAATCGTCCGGCGATGCGATTATCGGCACAAATCTCGACGGCACGGTCGCGACCTGGAATCCGGCAGCACAGCGTATGTATGGCTATCGCAGTGATGAGATTATCGGCCAACCGATGGCGTGCTTGATTCCGCCGCACGATCGCGCCGCTGCCGCCGCCCTGAATAAACGAGTATTGTCCGGCGAGCCAGTGAACTTCTACGAAACCCTGCGCCTAAGCAAAAGCGGTGCTGCACTCGAGGTTGCGGTCACAGTCTCACCGATACGCGGTATTGGTGGTGAAATCGTCGGGCTCGCGCATATCGAGCACGACATCGGTGAGCGCAGACGCGCTGAACGCGCCTTGGCACAGAAAACCGAAGAGCTGGCGCGCTCGAACCGGGAGCTGGAGCAATTTGCCTATGTCGCCTCGCATGACTTACAAGAGCCGTTGCGCATGATTTCAAGCTACACGCAGTTACTGGCGCGGCGCTATCGCGCGAAACTCGACGATACCGCCATCGAGTTTATGGATTACGTTACCGACGGCGTGAAGCGTATGCAAACGCTGATACAAGATTTGTTAGCGTACTCCCGCGTCGGCAGCCAAGGTATGCCATTCACGTCGGTCGATTTCAACGTGGTGCTGGAACAAGTCTTGAGCGATCTCCGTTTGGTGCGGCAGGAGACCGGAGCAGTGGTGACGCACGATCCGCTACCGGCGCTAGATGCCGACGCAGTACAGGTGACACAGTTATTTCAAAACCTCATCAGCAACGCGATCAAATTTCGCAATAGCACTGTGCCGCGCATTCATATCGGCGTACGGCGCGAACAATCGGCGTGGCAGTTCTCCGTGGCCGACAATGGCATCGGTATCGAACCACAATACGCCGAACGCATTTTCGTCATCTTTCAAAGATTACATACACGTAGTGAATATGCCGGCACCGGGATTGGTCTGGCGATTTGCAAAAAAATCGTCGAACGTCACGGCGGTCGTATTTGGGTCGAATCGCAGCACGGCGCCGGATCGGTTTTTCACTTCACTTTCCCTATCGCGTCTAGGAGCTTGCATGCAGGAGATCGGCGACCCCATTGAGATTTTATTAGTCGAAGACAACCCCGGCGACGTGCGCCTAACGGAAGAGGCGCTCAAGGAAGGGAAGCTGCGCAATAACCTCTATTCCGTCGCCGATGGGGTCGAGGCATTGGCATTTTTGCGGCAGGAAGGCCGCTATATTTCGGCACCGCGACCAAACTTGGTGTTACTGGATCTCAATTTGCCCAAGCTCGGCGGCATGGAAGTATTGGCACAAATGAAGGCCGACCCGCGTCTACGTCGTATCCCGGTCGTGATCCTCACCACATCGGCCGCCGAACGCGATGTCCTGCGCAGTTACGACCTACATGCCAATTGCTTTATCACCAAGCCGGTCGACTTCGAACAATTCACCCAGGTCGTCCAATCGATTCAAGATTTTTGGTTCTCTATCGTCAAACTGCCGCAGAAGGAATAAGTCTTATGAATATTGGGAAAATTCATCTGTTGTTAATTGAGGATAACGACGGCGATGTACGGCTGATCCAAGAGGCCTTGAACGATGCCGGTGACGGCAGCGCAATTCTGCACCGCGTCGAACGCGTCGCCGACGGTCTGGAAAAACTCCAGGCCGGCGGCATCGACGCGGTGCTATTGGACTTATCATTACCCGATGGCGAAGGATTGAACACGGTACATCGCATCCTGGCAAAATCGGAGAGCGTGCCGGTTTTAGTGTTGACCGTGTCCGCCGACAAGGCAACCGCGTTTCGGGCGCTGCAGGCGGGGGCGCAAGATTATTTGTTCAAGGACGAACTCGAAGGCCGGTACCTCGCGCGTGCACTGCGCTATGCCATTGAGCGTCAGCGTCTGCTCGGCGCAGTGAAAGGTAATAGCCTCATCGATACGCTCACCGGACTTTATAACCGCGATGGGTTTCTTGCAGTCGGTGCACAATATCTGCATATCGCGGCACAGCGACACGAAACCGCGCTCTTAATCTCGGCACAGCTACAAGGTGCCGAGGCAATTGACGGCCAATGGGGTAGCTACGAACTCGATGCCGCGATCGCGGAGGCGGCGAATGGATTGCGCGATGCGTTCACCCCCGCCGAGTTAATCGGCCTGACGGGACGGCAACGCTTCGCAGTTTTAGTCCTAAACGAACGCGACGCCGATGGCTGCCGCACACGGATCGAAAACGCCTTGCGCCGGCGTACGCAAGAACAGCGTTTGGCTTATCCGTTGGCGCTCAACATGCACACGGTGTTGTACGACCCCGCAACCGAACCGCCGACCACGGCCATCCATGATTTACTAGCGCGGGCGGAACACATCTAGCCCTGCGGTAAGGGATATCGGCGCGACTCAACCCGTGCGCGCAGAACAGGTGCGCCCCAACACACATTCACCGCATCGCGGCCGCGGACGACAGATATCTTTTCCGTGCGTCACGATCAGTGCGTGGTATTCGTTATAAAGATCGTGCTCGCCGCGCAGATAGCGCTCGAACCAGAGGCGCAGCGTTTCGTAGTCTTCGTCGCCGTCGATCAAGCCAAGGCGCGCAAAAATACGCCGCGTGTAGGCGTCGATCACGAACACCGGGCGTTGAAACGCGTACAGCAAAATGTCGTCGGCCGTTTCCGGACCGACGCCATAAACCTCAAGCAGCGCGGCGCGTAGTGTCGCGGTCGACATTTTCGCCAAGGCGTCATAACCGCCGCGCGCGAGATACCAGCGACAAAATGCGCGTAGACGCTTGGCTTTGATATTGAAGTAACCCGATGGCTTTAACCATTGGGCGAGGCGTTTGGGATGCGCCTGCGCGATTACCTCCGGCGATAGTGCGCCCGCCTGTTTGAGATTAGCGATGGCGCGCTCGACATTGGTCCACGCGGTGTTTTGCGTTAGCACCGCGCCGACCATAATTTCAAACGGGGTTTCGCCTGGCCACCAGGCTTGCGCGCCGTAACGGCGTAGCATGGTGTCGTAGATCGCGATGAGACGGCGCCGGCTCATGCGACATTAGCGCGTCGCTTTACGCGCCGACGTGCGCGCGAATGGCTCGCGCTTGGAGCGTGGGCGCCGCGAGGCTGGACGCGGCGGTTTCGTGCTTGTTTGCCGCGGTGCCGCCTCGAGACCGACTCGCGCCGCAAGCGCCGCTACTTGCGCCCGATCCAGTTCCTCCCACCGTCCCTCGCGCAACATGCGCGGCAACGGAATATCGGCGTAACGCACGCGAATCAAGCGGCTCACGGTCGCACCGACGGCTTCCCATAGACGTCGCACCTCGCGATAGCGCCCTTCTTTCAAAATGACGTGATACCAATGATTCGCGCCGGCGCCGCCGGCGTCGACGATGTCGTCGAACGCGGCACGCCCGTCGTCGAGATCGACACCGGTCAATAATTTTTGCAACGCCGCCTGATCGACCGGACCTAAGACGCGCACGGCGTACTCGCGCTCGATTTCGCTGCTGGGGTGCATCAAGCGATTCGCCAATTCGCCGTCGTTGGTGAATAACAATAGGCCAGAGGTGTTCATATCGAGGCGGCCGATAATGACCCAGCGCCCGTTACGCAACACCGGCAGATGTTCGAATACCGTCGGCCGGCCCTTCGGATCGGAACGTGTACATAATTGCCCTTCCGGTTTGTGATACACCAAGACCCGACGACGTAGCGGTAAGGTCTTGGCGTACGATAAGGGCTCGCCATCGACGCGAATCACTTGCGCGGCGGTAACGCGTTCGCCGAGCGTGGCGATGCGTCCGTCGACCGACACGCGACCGTCGACGATCCATTGCTCGAGTGCGCGTCGCGCACCGAGACCGGCGCGCGCCAACACCTTTTGCAATTTCTCGCTCGCGGCGGGTGTAGCTTGACTAGTCTTGGTGGGCGACGCGGTCGGCCGGTTGCGCGGCGTCTTCGGCCTCCGCAACGGCGTCGGGCGACGCCGAGTCTTCGGCTGAGGCATCGGCGGCAGCGCCGGCGTTACCGCCGTCGCTCATCGGTAGGGACATATTTAATTCAGCCGCGATCTTCGCAATATCACGCAGCTCCGCCAACGGCGGTAATTCATCGAGATTTTTAAGATTGAAATGCTCAAGGAAGCCGCGCGTGGTGCCGTAGAGTCCGGGCTTGCCCGGGACATCGCGTACGCCGACTTGCTTGATCCACTCGCGGCCGAGTAAGGTCTTCATGATATCGGAGCTCACGGCGACGCCGCGGATCTCTTCGATCTCACCACGCGTGACCGGTTGGCGATAGGCAATAATCGCCAACGTCTCCAATAAGGCGCGCGAGTAACGCGTCGGGCGCTCTTCCGATAAGCGCGCCACCCATTCGGCATATTTGCGGCGCGATTGCACCCGATAACCGCGGTCGATTTGCTGCAGCTCGATGCCGCGATCGTTGTAGTCTTCGCGCAGCGTTTCAATCGCCGCTTGCACCTCTTCCCGCGTCGGGCGCGAGCCTTCCGGAAACAAGGACAATAATTTATCAATCGTCAGCGGTTGGCCGGCAACGAGCAAGGCCGCCTCGACGATATTTTTTAATTCGCTATTGGCTTGCATTAACCGACCGCCTTCACATGAATCGGTGCATAGGGTTCGTTTTGCACCAAGACTAATAACGATTCCTTTAATAACTCCAAAATCGCCATAAACGTCACCACCACGCCCATGCGCCCCTCGCGGATATCGAATAAAGACTCGAAGCTGGCGAAATTATCACCGGTGACGCGACTTAAGATTTGCGTCATGCGCTCGCGCACCGACAGCGGCTCGCGTACCACGCGATGATGTCGATAAATTTCCGCGCGCGTCAGGACCTCCTTAAACGCCTCAAGCAACTCGAACAGACTCACGGTCGGTTCCGGTCGCTTCACTGGCGTGTGATCGAATTCGACCGCCGCGACAAAGATTTCGCGGCCGACACGGGGACGCTCATCGATGCCCTCGGCCGCCTCGCGATAGCGTTCGTATTCTTGCAGGCGGCGGATCAATTGTGCGCGCGGATCGTCTTCGTCGGCCTCGCCTTCCACCGGGTTCGGCAATAGCATGCGCGATTTAATCTCCGCCAACAGCGCCGCCATCACCAGATATTCGCCGGCGAGCTCGAGGCGAATCTGCTTCATGAGATCGACGTACTCCATGTATTGGCGCGTGATCTCCGCGATCGGGATATCGAGGATATCGAGATTTTCCTTGCGGATGAGATAAAGCAACAAATCCAGCGGGCCTTCGAAGGTGTCGAGAAACACCTCGAGCGCATCGGGCGGGATGTACAGATCGTGCGGCGCCTGCATCAACGCCTCGCCTTGTACGATCGCAAACGGTAGTTCGGCTTGGGCCGGTGTCGGTTCCATCAGCTATATCCTAAACCAATGGCATTGCGCACGTCAGCCAAGGTTTCTTCCGCCAACTCGCGTGCGCGCCGCCCGCCTTCGGCCAGGATATGCTTCACCGCACCGAGGTCGCGGCTGAGCTCGTCGGCACGGGCGCGAATCGGCGCGAGCTCGCTCAATATCGCATCGATCACCGGCTGTTTGCATTCGAGGCAACCGATACCGGCGCTGCGGCAGCCTTGCTGCACCCAGTCTTGGGTCTTGGTATCGGAGTAGACCTGATGCAGCGGCCACACCGG
>CAZCAK010000013.1:0-6864 GCA_964496605.1 uncultured Acidiferrobacteraceae bacterium
AGGTGTCGCGGCGCCGGAAAGCTGTATACGGTCCTGGATTTCGACGCCGGCGAGATCGTGCGCTGCAACCGGCGTGATAGCGTCAGCGAGCAAGAGCAGTAACGCGAACCCAAAGGCAAAATGTAGTGGGTGCGAATTCATGTTTTACCTCCGTAGATCATGCTAGCGCGGTGCCGGCCCACGGCAAAGAGCCCGCTACGCGATTTCGCTCAGCAGCGTCGCGGTCATGCGTTCGGCCTGCGCCCCATATCCGCCGCCAAAAAGATTCAAGTGATTCAGCACGTGGTAGAGATTGTAAAGTCCGCGGCGCACACGATAGCCGGCGTCGAGCGGCCAGGCATCGCGATACGCGGCATAGAATGACGCCGGAAAGCCGCCGAATAATTCGGTCATGGCGATATCGGTTTCGCGATCGCCGTAATACACAGCGGGATCGAATATCACCGGTCGGCCGCTGGTGTCATAGGCGTAATTTCCGGACCAAAGATCGCCGTGCACCAAGGATGCCTGCGGCCGATAATCGCGAAAGAATACTGGCAGATCGGCCAATAGTTTCTCGCCTTGCGACATCAGCCGACCGCGATAGCCGTTGGTCTCGGCGAGGTGATACTGTGCCGCAAGTCGGGTGTCGCGCCAGAATGCCGCCCAGTCGCGATTGAACGCGTTATGTTGAGGTGTGCTGCCGATGAAGTTGTCGTGCGCCCAGCCATACTGATCGCCGGTTTGGCGGTGTAGAGTCGCAAGCCCAATACCGAGAAGGTCGGGTCGTTCGCTACTGTGCCCCAAGTCGAGATATTCCAATACGATATAGGCGTCGTCGGCGCTATGGCCGACAGCAATGACGTGCGGAACACGTAGGCTGTTGTTTGATTCGAGTGCCTGCAGACCCTCGGCCTCGGCCTCGAACATCGCGCGTCGCGATACGCTATTGTGCTTAACGAAGAACTGTCGGCGATCGTCTTCGAGTACCAGCGCGTTATGGATGCAACCGCCGCCGACCCGGCGTTGCGCGCGAACGATAAACGCCTCGCCGGTCGCGGCACCGATGTCACGGGCGACCTCTTGCCATAGCGTCATGCGCCCGCAACGTCCAGTCTGCTTGTTTTTTGTAGGCCAGACCCCATGGTTATCAGTACATTTTTGAAAAGTCGTTCTCTGCAATTCTTGATGACGCTTTTTCTATAAGACCGGGTCGATACGTCCATGTCGGACCGCAACGGCATTATACCGACTTGTAAGACTCAGTATACCGAGTCTTGAGACTCCGCTAGAGACTTTATTAAGCCCTGAAATTAGTCATGGAAAATTCACGAGGCGTGTGGCAATAAGCACGCGATGGAATCTAAACATAAAGAAAAAAACCATATGCTCACTACTACCCAACATTCGGATTTGCTTTGGCTTGCCAAGTGCAAAATTCCAGTGTCGGTGGTTTTAATACCGGTAAAACACAAAGGCGACACTTGGTACCAGATGTGTGTCGATCCGCATGGCGCCGCGCAAGCGGCGACGCTACTCAATCGCAGTGGCGTTCCGCGACAGTGGAAGAATCTAAGCGCCGCGATTCGCTTCGTTGCCCGCACACTGCGACACGTCGAAACAGTAACGGTACAAATCCGTAAGCTTCGCGCCGAGCGCTAGTCCAGCCAGGCTCAGTCCGACCATGGTCCGAACCGCCCATGGCCCCGCTCCTTTACCATGGGGCCGTTTCGTTGCACCCTCGTTTAGCCGTTCGATTCTTACATTTGTTTAGTTTAAAGGAGAGCGTCGTGGCGTTAGTGCCCGTCGGTGCGAGAGCTTTTATACCCCAAGTGCTTGTTTCGCCCGCGGCCGATCGGTCACATGCTTAACCGCGTTCATAGCAAACCGGTGTTCGGCACGGTGCCGATCGCCGAATACGGTTTGGTTGGTAATGGCTTCACCTGTGCGCTCATCTCGATCAGCGGCAGCGTCGATTGGCTATGTCTGCCGGCATTTGATAGCCCGAGTGTTTGCGGTGCCATTCTCGATGTAAACAGCGGCGGTCGCTTTGCCTTGATGCCGATGCAGCCGGTGTTACGCAGCGTCGCGCGCTATATCGATATTAGTTTCGTGATGGAAACGGAATTGTGGGTCGAGGGCGCGCATTTGCGGCGCACCGAGTTCATGGCAGGGTCCGCCCTAGACCATCAGGCGCTGCTGCGCTGCATGGAGGTAGTGGAAGGCGAGGCCGAGATTTTCATTTCCCTCGACTTGCGTCCGGATTACGCGTTACGTCGGCCGACGCCGGAACAGACAATCGATGGGTTTCGCATCGGCGACTTTTATCTACAGTGTCCAACGAACGTCGCTTGGGAACTCACCCCGGAAGGTCGACTTGACGGTCGCATCGTATTGCACGCCGGCGAATCGCTGACCACCACCTTGGCGAACGCGCCGGGGCCTTGGCATTTTCCGAGCGAGTTGCGCGCGACACGCGCCTGGTGGGAGAGCGGTCCACCAATTGCGCGACGCGAATCGGTATATGGTCGCTACATCGAACGCAGTGTGCAGCTGATCCATCTCATGACCTATCGTCCCACCGGGGCATTACTCGCCGCGCCGACCACGTCGCTACCCGAAAAAATCGGTGGTACGCGCAATTACGATTATCGTTACGTATGGCTGCGCGATATGGCGTTTGTAATTCTCGCGATGTTGCCACGCGGACAATTTCAAAACGTCACCAAGCGTCTGATCGATTGGTTCGTCATCAGCTGCATCAATCCGCGCGAACACGTACCCATTATGTTCACCATCGATGCCAAGGGCGAAATCGGCGAGCGCATTCTATCGCACCTCGAGGGTTATGGCGGTTCGCGCCCGGTGCGTGTCGGTAACGAAGCGGTAGAACAGTTTCAACTCGATGCCTATGGCGAGCTTCTCATCGCCGTGAAATTGTACGCGGAGCATGTCGGGCATTTGGAGCGCGGGTGGTGGCCGCTGTTAACACGCCTCGCCGACGATTTATCCAAGCGCTGGTCGAATCCGGACTGGGGGATTTGGGAAGAGCGCGCCATGCCGCGCCAATATTTGTATTCGAAAGCGATGACGTGGGTCGGCCTTGAAGCGGCAGTGGAGCTCGCGGTGCGCTTTAGTCTTCCGGGTAACGCCGAATGGTGGAAGGAAAACGCCAACCGCATCCGCGTTTATATCGATGAGCATTACTGGAACGAACGTCGCGGTTGTTATGTCGCGGTGCAGGGCGGCGAGGGCGTCGATGCCAGTGCGCTGCTACTCGGGCTGTACGAATACTTGCCAGTCGGCGACCCCCGCCTACGGCGTACCGCTGAGGTCATCGAGCGTGAGCTTTGCGACAATCAGCTGTGTTTTCGCCGCTTGGAAGACGAACGCGCACAAGAGGTCGAAGGGACATTCAATCTATGCACCTTGTGGCTAGTAATTTATTGGGCCCGCGCCGGCGAGCGACGACGCGCCCGCGACTTATTCGATCGCTTTCTGGCGCGTGCCAATCCATTTTATTTGTACTCTGAGGAAATCGATCCGCGGACGGGGGAATATCTGGGTAATTATCCGCAGTTGTTCGTGCACGCCGCCATCATTGTGGCAGCAGACGCACTGGAGCAGGAGAGCATTCCTGCCCCAGCGGCTACCGAAACGTTAGACCATGCTCTTTAGCGATTTAAGCGGCTGAATCTTCACCACGTTACGCGCCGGCTTGGCCTTGAACATCACTTCTTCCTTGGTGAAAGGGTTAATGCCCTTGCGTGCCTTCGTCGCGGGTTTGTGAATCACTTTCACCTTCATCAGGCCCATCAAATTGATGACGCCGGCGCCCTTCAAATCGCGCTTAATAAGGACGGCGAGCTCATCGAATACGGCGCTGACGTCGCGGCGCTTCAGATTGGTTTTTTCTGCGAGATGGCTTAGGAGTTCGGATTTAGTGGAGGGTTTCTTTGTACCTTTGCCGTTCTTTGCTGCCATTGGGTCATCCTACGTTATGTGGGTGGAGTAAAAAGCGGCAATAACTTAGCACAATCGTCATAAAAGAAAATAGTGTTCATTTGCAAAAAAAGCCTTGTTTTAAAGCGTCGCGCGCGCTTCGGTTCGCTGCACTGCGCAAAGTGGGTGCACGCGTCGCCGCCATTGTCGCGTTAAGCACCATCATGCATGGTACGTTTGCGGCGGCATCGGGCTATACTTCCCTTGTGTTTTTTGCGCGACAGCCCCATCTATCGCGTGATTTTTTTCGGAGGAATGTTATGCCCATTTACGAATATTCTTGTCAGGCCTGCGGTCACGCACTCGAAGCGATGCAAAAGATGAGTGCCGCACCCCTAACTGATTGTCCCAAATGCGCTAAACCGCAACTCAAGCGCCGTATTTCCGCCGCCGGTTTTCAGTTGAAAGGTTCCGGTTGGTATGCGACCGATTTCAAGAACGGCGGCAAGAAAAAGACCCAAGCGGCAGAAGGTTCAAGCGAGAGTTCGGACGCTAAGCCCGCGAGCTGTGGCACCGGTTGCGGCTGCCACTAAGCCCGATGCGTCGTTATCTCACCGCCGGTCTGTTGGTCTGGGTACCGCTCGGTGTGACCATCCTTATCATCAAGTTCATGGTCGATCTCATGGACCAGAGCTTGCTGTTGATACCGGAGCCGTATCGCCCCGATGCCCTGTTCGGCTTCCATATTCCGGGGCTAGGCGTCGTCCTGACGGCGATCGTGGTGCTGAGTACCGGCATGATTGTGGCGAATCTCTTCGGGCGCCAATTGGTCGGCCTGGGCGAGCGTCTATTGGCGCGGATCCCGGTGGTGCGGTCGATTTATTCCGGCGTGAAGCAGTTGATGGAGACGGTATTTTCCAGCAAGGGCGAAT
Organism: uncultured Acidiferrobacteraceae bacterium; assembly: GCA_964496605.1. Taxonomy (GTDB): domain Bacteria; phylum Pseudomonadota; class Gammaproteobacteria; order Acidiferrobacterales; family CAZCAK01; genus CAZCAK01. The sequence continues at coordinate 4,854 of CAZCAK010000013.1, forward strand.
CGTTTCGTAAGGTCGTGCTGGTCGAATATCCGCGTCCGGGCATCTGGACCGTGGCGTTTCTCACCAGCGAGGCGCAGGGCGAGGCGCAGCGAAAGACCGGTCACGATGTGATCAATATTTATGTCCCGACGACGCCGAATCCGACCTCTGGTTTCTTTCTCATCGTCCCCCGCAAGGATGTCATCGAGCTCGATATGAGCGTCGACGACGGTTTGAAGATGATCTTGTCTGTCGGCGTCGTGGTCCCACCGGAAAGAAAAACCCCTGTCGTACCGGCGGTACGGCTGGGTTCTCGTTTATAATCCGCTTTTTTCCTGAGACCCCGTTATGCGCAGTCATTACTGTGGCGCCTTGTCGGCGACACTGGTAGATCAAACCGTCGAGCTTTGCGGCTGGGCGCATCATCGTCGCGACCACGGCGGCGTCATCTTTATCGACCTGCGCGATCGCAGTGGCACGGTGCAAGTCGTATTCGATCCGGACGCGGCGGACATTTTTCGCAGCGCTGAAGCGGTGCGTAACGAATTCGTATTACGGATTAAAGGTCGCGTACGGCGGCGTCCGGCGGGAACCGAAAATCCGAATCTCGCCACTGGCATGGTCGAGGTCTTGGCGCAATCGATCGAGGTGCTCAACCGTGCCGATGCGTTGCCGTTCCAATTAGACGAGGTGGGTCTGAGCGAAAGCGTACGCCTCACGCATCGCTACCTCGACTTGCGCCGTGGCGCCATGCAGCACAACTTGCGCCTGCGACATCAAATCGTGCGCACCCTGCGCCGCTTTCTAGAAGAGCGCGAGTTCGTCGAGATCGAAACGCCGATGTTAACCAAGTCGACACCGGAAGGCGCGCGCGATTACTTGGTGCCGAGTCGCACGCACCCTGGTCACTTCTTTGCCTTACCGCAGTCGCCGCAGTTATTTAAGCAATTATTAATGGTGTCCGGCTTCGAGCGTTATTTTCAGGTCACGCGGTGCTTTCGCGACGAAGATCTGCGCGCGGATCGTCAGCCGGAGTTTACTCAGCTCGATATCGAAACCTCGTTCATGGACGAAGACGCGATCATGACGCTCATGGAGGAGATGATTCGGCATTTGTTTAAGACCGTGCTCTCGGTAGATCTGCCGCAACCCTTGCTACGCATGACCTATGCCGAGGCGATGCGCCGCTTTGGCGTCGATCGTCCCGATCTGCGTATTCCGCTGGAATTGGTCGAGGTCGCGGATCTCATGAAGGCGGTGGAGTTTAAGGTGTTTTCGGCGCCGGCGAACCATCCGCAAGGTCGTGTCGCGGCGTTGCGAGTGCCGGGCGGTGGTGCCTTATCGCGCAAAGAGATCGACGATTATACGGCGTTCGTCGCCAATTTCGGCGCCAAGGGCTTGGCTTATATCAAGGTCAACGATGCCACCAAAGGCCGCGAGGGTTTGCAATCGCCGATTCTCAAATTTTTACCGGACGATGTGATTGCGAATATCATGCAGCGCACCGGTGCCGCGACCAACGATTTAATTTTCTTCGGTGCCGATACCGCAAAAATTGTGAATGATGCCCTGGGCGCGCTGCGGATTAAGCTCGGTCACGATTTAAAGCTGGTGGCCGAAGGGTGGCGTGCCTTGTGGGTGGTCGATTTTCCCATGTTTGAATATGACGCCGATGCCAAGCGTTGGCAGGCGGTGCATCACCCATTCACGGCGCCCAGCAACGTCGATCAGTTCGAACAAAATCCCGGCGCTGCCTTATCGCGGGCCTACGATTTTGTTTTGAACGGCTCGGAAATTGGCGGTGGCTCCATTCGCATTCATCGACCCGATGTGCAACAGCGGGTATTCGCGGCCTTGGGCCTCGATGCCGCCGAGGCGCAAGAGAAGTTCGGCTTCCTGCTCGACGCCTTAAAGTACGGCGCACCGCCGCATGGCGGCATCGCCTTCGGCATCGATCGTATCTGTGCGCTCATGGCTGGTGTCGATTCGATCCGCGATGTGATCGCATTTCCCAAGACGCAGAAGGCGTCGT
>CAZCAK010000013.1:6964-14205 GCA_964496605.1 uncultured Acidiferrobacteraceae bacterium
GGTGTCGATTCGATCCGCGATGTGATCGCATTTCCCAAGACGCAGAAGGCGTCGTGTCTGCTCACGCATGCGCCGAGTGTGGTCAGCGACGTGCAATTGCGCGATTTGAATATCAAGCTGCGTAAGCCGATCGAACCGGCGGCCGATACCGGCACTTGATAATGACCGAGCCGACGGCGCCACCGCCGTTCAAGCGCCCGGAATCGGTATTGGTGGTGGTCTACACGCGCGATGGCAAGGTATTGATGTTGAAGCGCGTCGATCATCCGGATTTTTGGCAGTCGGTAACCGGTAGCTTGGAGTGGGGTGAAAGCGATTTTGCCGCCACCGCCCGCCGCGAGCTGATGGAAGAAACTGGCATTCGCGTCGAACAGCTGGACGATCTGGATGTACGCAATCGTTACGAAATTTTTCCTGAGTGGCGTTATAAATATCGGCCCGGTGTTACCCATAACACGGAACACGCGTTTGCCTTGGAAGTCGCGACTGAGGTGCCGGTCACCATTAATCCGCGCGAACATTCGGCGTACGCCTGGCTCGATTTTGAGGCCGCGGCGACGCGTGCCACTTCATGGTCGAACCGCGACGTGATCCGTCTTCTGCAACAGGCCCGGCGAGATCGCACTTAGTGTCGAGCGAAGACGCGCACCAAGTCGTATTGGTGCACGGCCTCTGGATGCAGGCCTGGAGCATGGCGCTGATCGCGCGTCGATTGCGCCACGCCGGATTTGCACCTTATTTGTTCCCTTATTACACCGTGCGCCACTCGCTGCAACAATCGGCGGCGGCACTGGCGCGGTATGTGCAAACGCTGCCGCCGACACGGCATCCCCGCGCCTTTGTCGGTTATAGTCTCGGTGGCTTAGTGCTGCGCGCCTTATGTGCGCAAATACCATTCCCGGCGGACACGCGTGTGGTGACCTTAGGCACGCCGCATCGCGGCAGCCGCGCCGCGGATGCCTTGGCGCGTTGGCCGGGCGGCACGCGCCTGCTAGGACAGGCGATCGGCGAATTACGCGCGGCCTTGCCGCAACAATGGCCGCACTGCCCCGGTACCTGGGGTAGCATCGCCGGCAGTCGCAGTATCGGTCTCGGTCATTTAGTGACGCGCTTCGACGGACCGAATGACGGTACCGTCGCCATTGACGAAACCATGCTCGATGGCGTCACCGATCGAATCGTATTGCCGGTATCGCATTTTTCGATGTTGTTTGCACCGATCGTGGTGCGGCAGACGGCGCATTTTTTACGCACCGGCGGCTTCCGGCACGATCGATAAGTGCCGCGGACGTTTTGCATCGCGCCTTGGGACGATATGATGGGCGCGGCGCGGCAGCGGCCGTGCCTACCAGGAGGATCGATGGCTGGCCATAGCAAGTGGGCCAATATTAAGCGCCACAAGGGCGCCCAAGACGCAAAGCGCGGCAAGCTCTTCACCAAACTCATCCGTGAGATCACGGTCGCGGCGCGCAGTCACGGCGGCGATATCGGCGCGAACCCCCGCCTGCGCGCGGCGGTGGATAAGGCGTACACGAACAATATGACCAAGGACACGGTCGAGCGCGCGATTAAGCGCGGCACCGGCGAACTTGCCGGTGACACTTATGAAGAAGTGAGTTATGAAGGCTACGGCCCTGGCGGTGTTGCGGTGCTGGTCGAGTGCGCCACCGATAATCGCAATCGCACCGCTGGCGATGTACGTCACGCCTTCAGTAAGTACGGCGGCAATCTCGGTCAGTCTGGGTCCGTCGCTTACTTGTTCAAAAAACAAGGTCTGTTAATTTTTGCGCCCGGCACCGACGAAGACAAGGTGTTGGAAGCCGCGCTCGATGCCGGTGCCGATGACGTCGCCGCGCAAGGCGACGGATCGCTCGAGGTCAGCACAACACCGGAGCAGTTTGAGGCGGTGCGCAGCGCACTGATGCAGGCAGGACTGGCGCCGGCCGCGGCCGAAATCATGTATCGCGCCGCGGTGGATGTGAAATTAACGGGCGAGGATGCGGAAAAAATGTCGAAATTACTCGACGCACTGGAGGATTTGGACGACGTGCAACAGGTGCATAGCAACGCCGATCTTCCCGATGAAGTGGCGGCACACGCCAGCTGATGCCGTCCGACACCTCTATGCTACGTGTGCTCGGGATCGATCCTGGTTCGCGCGTGACCGGTTTCGGTGTGGTCGCGATTCACGGCGAACAAGTGCGTTATGTGGCCAGCGGTTGCGTGCGCGTACCGACCGGCGAACTGGCGACGCGTTTGAAAGTCGTTTACGACGGTGTCGCCGAAGTTATTGCGACTTACCGTCCGGAGGTATTGGCGATTGAGAAAGTGTTCTTCGCACGCAACGCCGATTCTGCACTCAAGCTTGGACAGGCGCGCGGTGCCGCGATTTGCGCCGGCATCAATGCGCAACTCGATGTCAGCGAGTATACCGCTTTGCAAATTAAACAAGCGGTGGTCGGTGTCGGCCATGCCAATAAGGAACAGGTGCAACACATGATTCGGGTTTTGCTGGCGCTGTCCGGCGCGCCGCAGGCCGACGCCGCCGACGCCTTGGCGTGCGCCATTTGTCACGCGCACCATATGCAGTCGAGCGCTATGCGTGCGCAGGTGATGTCGTGATTGGTCGTCTGCAAGGCACCCTATTAGAAAAGACGCCGCCACATTTATTGGTCGACGTGCATGGCGTGGGCTATGAGCTCGAGGCACCTATGACGACGTTCTACGATTTGCCGGTGCCCGGTCAGCCCGTCACCTTATATACACATCTCGTCGTACGCGAAGACGCACATTTACTCTACGGCTTCAGTCGCGAAACCCAACGCCGCCTGTTTCGTAGCTTGTTAAAGGTGAATGGTGTCGGCCCGCGCGTCGCCTTGGCGATTTTGTCCGGTTTGTCCGACCAAGAATTTCTGCGTTGCCTGGCGCAAGAAGATATTGCGCGTCTGACTCAGGTTCCTGGCATCGGGCGCAAAACCGCGGAGCGTCTCATCGTCGAGCTGCGCGATAAGGTGTTGCTCGAGTCGGGCGCCACCGATGCCGACACGACGCAGGCAAAGGCGACGGACGATGTCGGTGCGCTCGCGGTGAGTGCCTTAATCGCCTTGGGTTACAAACCACAAGAGGCGACGCGCGTCGTACAAGGCATCGCGCGCGAGGGATTGAGCAGCGAAGAGCTGATTCGCCAAGCCTTGAAGAGCATGGCGCGATGATCGAAACCGATCGCTTAATCACCGGCAACCCGCAGACGCCGCAAGAGGCCGCGATCGAAGCCGGTCTACGACCGAGTAAGCTCGTCGACTATATCGGTCAGCCGCAGATTCATGCGCAGTTCGACGTTTTCATCGCGGCGGCGCGACAACGCAAGGAGGCGCTGGATCACGTTTTGCTTTTCGGGCCGCCGGGTTTAGGTAAGACGACCTTGGCGCATATCGTGGCGCATGAAATGGGCGCCAATTTGCGCCAGACCTCCGGGCCGGTGTTGGAACGTGCCGGAGATCTCGCGGCGCTACTGACAAATTTGCAAGCGCATGATGTCTTGTTCATCGATGAGATTCATCGTCTCAGTCCGGTCGTGGAAGAAATACTGTATCCCGCGATGGAGGATTACCAGCTCGATATCTTAATCGGCGAGGGACCGGCGGCGCGCTCGATCAAATTGTCCTTGCCGCCCTTCACCTTGATCGGTGCGACCACCCGCGCCGGTCTACTCACCTCGCCGCTGCGCGATCGCTTTGGCATCGTCGCGCGCCTGGAATTCTACGGCGTTGACGATCTGGCGCGCATCGTTGCGCGCTCCGCCGGAATTTTGGGGGTGAATGCCGATCCTGACGGCATTGAGGCGATTGCGCGCCGTGCCCGCGGCACACCGCGTATCGCCAATCGCTTATTGCGCCGCGCACGGGACTTCGCGCAGGTCAAAGGTAACGGTCGGCTGACGGGCGCCATCGCCGAGTCGGCCCTGCGCATGTTAGAAGTAGACGATAGCGGCTTCGATGTACTGGACCGGAAATTTTTGCGGGCCGTCATCGAGAAATTCGACGGCGGTCCGGTCGGTCTCGACAGCATCGCCGCGGCCATCGGCGAGGAGCGCGGTACTATCGAAGACGTGGTCGAACCGTATTTGATTCAGCAGGGCTATCTGATGCGCACACCGCGCGGCCGCGTCGCAACGCGCAACGCCTGGCTGCATTTTGGCTTGAAGGCGCCGGAGCGGGCTGAGCCCGATATTCAGCGCGCGATGTTTGGCGAAGAATAGTGGCGCGGAACCAAACCAATGCGATTGCGGCGGAGATATTTAGCATTTCGCTGCGCGTCTATTACGAGGACACCGACGCCGGGGGCGTGGTTTATTACGCGAATTATTTAAAGTATATGGAGCGCGCGCGTAGCGACTGGCTGCGTGCCCTGGGCTTCGAGCAAGCTGAACTCGCTGCACAAAAAGGGGTCGTATTCGCCGTGCGTTCGGCGCAACTCGAGTTCATAAAACCGGCACGGTTGGACGATATGGTGACGGTAACGGCGGTCGTGGCACGACGCGGCGGTGCCAGCTTGGAATTTCAACATGAAATTCGCCGCGGCGAAGAGATCTTATGCCGCGGTGAAATTAAGGTCGCGTGTTTACATGCACGCGATTTTGTTCCGGTACCGATCCCGGAAGCGATCGCAGACCAATTTGATCAGTGGAGAATGGCGTGAATATTTCGACCTCGACCGATTTAGGCATCGTCAGCCTGATCGCCAACGCGAGCCTATTGGTACAGGTGGTGATGGGACTTCTGCTCCTGGCATCGCTCATTTCGTGGAGCATGATTTTCAATAAGTGGTACATGCTCAAATCGGCGTTCGCTGAGGCGCAGGCATTCGAAGACAAATTCTGGTCTGGCGCGAATCTCACGCAGATGAACGCCGACCTATCGCGCAAGGAAACGCCGAGCGGGATGGCCAGCATCTTTGTCGCCGGTTTTCGCGAATTCGTCCGGCTCGAAAAACAAAAGAACGTCGGTTCGGCCGAACTCACGGACGGCGTGCAACGCGCAATGCGCGTTGCCTTAACGCGCGAGATCGATTACCTCGAGGCGCATTTATCGTTTCTCGCGACCGTAGGTTCGACCAGTCCCTATGTCGGTTTGTTCGGTACGGTGTGGGGCATCATGAATTCCTTTCGCGCTTTGGGCTCGGTGCAACAAGCCACTCTGGCGCATGTTGCGCCCGGCATCGCCGAGGCCTTAATCGCCACCGCGATGGGTTTGTTCGCGGCGATTCCGGCGGTGGTGGCTTATAACCGCTACTCGAACGACGTCGAGCGCCTGGTGACGCGCTATGAAATCTTCGTGGAGGAGTTCCTCAGCGTATTGCAGCGCCAGAGTTTCGCTAGGCAAGCGCATGGTTAGGATGCAGCGGCGGCACAAAAAGCGCCGGCTTATGGGTGAGATCAACGTCGTGCCATATATCGACGTGATGTTGGTATTGTTGGTGATTTTTATGATCACCGCACCGCTGTTAACCCAGGGCGTCAAAGTCGATTTGCCACAAACCAAATCGGTGCCGCTCAATCAAATTGACAACGAGACCGTCGTCGTCACGGTAAATCGCAAGGGCCAATACTTTATCGACGATCGTCCGGTAAATGCGACCGAACTTGCCACGCGGGTCGCGGCGATCATGCGTCTGCGGCCGCAGACGCCGGTGTATATCCGCGGCGATCGCAACGTCGCCTATAACGAAGTAATGAAGGCGATGGTGTTACTGCAAAACGCCGGTGTCGGTAATGTCGGTTTGATTACGCAAGCCCCGGATGAATCTCCGCCGTGAATCTTAAACCTTGAGCCCGCCCGCTACGCGTAAAAAACGCACGACGCGCTCTATCGTTTATGCGGTATTGGTGCATGCGCTCGTGGTCGGTCTGCTGATTTTCAGCTTCCGTTGGCATCGTGCGACCCATGCGCCGGCGGTGCCACCACCGCCGCCGGTGAATGCGAACGTCATCGATGATGCGCGCATCAAACAGGAAGTAGAAAATATCAAGCGCGAGGAACAGCGTAAGCGGGCCGAAGAAGACGCGCGTAAGAAGCAACTGGAAGACGCACAACGCGCCGCGCGTGAGGTAGAGCAGCGCCGTATTGCCGAGGAGCAGCGGTTGGCCGATCTGCGGCAGGCGGAGAAGAAGCGGCAGCAAGATGCCGAACGCAAACGCCTCGATGCCGAGAAGAAGCGTGCCGCGGATGCCGCGCGTAAGCGTGACGACGAAAAGAAGCGGCTTGCCGCCGAGACGGAACGCAAGCGCCAAGAAGAACGGCGTCAGGCGCAAGAACAACGCCGCAAAGACGAGGAAGCGGCTTTGAAGGAACAGATTGCCGCGGAGGAAAAGCAGCGCGAGGACGCACGTGCCGCGCGCGCCGCGACCGAGGCAGAGCGCTATAAGGGATTGATGCAACAAAAAGTCGAACGCAACTGGGCGCGACCGTCGAATAGTGCCCAGGGTCTTACCTGCGTAGTGCATGTGCGTCTCGACCCGAGCGGCGATGTCACCGACGCGCATGTGGTGCGTAGCAGCGGCAACGCGGCGTTCGATCGCTCGGTCGAGAGCGCGGTTTACAAGGCCAGTCCCTTGCCGCTGCCGCAGGACCGCAGTCTATTCGACTATTTTCGTGAATTGGAATTTACCTTTAAGCCTCGGAGCTAAGCTGCATGTGGAAGTGGTATGCACGTTTACTGGTTTTCATCGCCTCGTGGTATGCGCTATCGGCGCAGGCCATTCTCAGTATTGAGATCACTAAGGGTGCCGACACCGGCATCCCGATCGCCATCGTGCCGTTTTTTGGTGGCGAAGACGGCGCCGCGATCGCCGGTATTATTGACGCCGATCTGACGCGCAGCGGGCGGTTTAATACGCTGGAGAAAAAAGATTTCGTTGCGATGCCGAAGGACATCAACGATATCGAGTACAAAAACTGGCGACTGCTCAAGGCCGAAGGTGTGGCGGTGGGATGGGTGCAACACCGCGGCGACAAGCTCGCGGTGGAAATGCAGTTGCACGATGTGTTCAAACAGCAGCGCTTGGTTAAAGTAACCTACAACGTCGACCGCAGTTTATTGCGCACGGTAGCGCACCAGCTAAGCGATATTATTTACGAAAAATTCACCGGTGAGCGCGGCGCGTTCAATACCCGCATCGCCTATATCACGAAAGAGGGCACGCGGCGCAATACCAGCTATAAGTTGCTCGTGGCCGACGCCGA
>CAZCAK010000014.1:0-13959 GCA_964496605.1 uncultured Acidiferrobacteraceae bacterium
GGCGTCGCTTGTTGGCACCAAGCCGGTTAATTGCGCGTTAGCCAATATCGCCCGCCCCTCCGCGTCGTCTCGCAGGTGTGCCAAGAGTGTCTGAATTTGCAGGCGCAAGGACGCATTGACCTGCTTGCTGACTGCCCATGGCAACTGCGGCAAGGCTTGGGTGCGCGCAATGATTTTGAGTTGTTGGGCGTCAACGTTTGGCGGCGTGAATCCCGGACGGAGGACAAAATCGCTGCTGCCACTGGCGTCCGCCTCGCCGACATAAACGAGCGTGACGGCATTGTAAGGATTCTTGACGAAGATCTCGGTGTAGTCACCGTCTTTGAGGCCAGCCCGCCGCAACAACAGTGTGGGCAGACCGTAGCTTACAATGGCATCGCGGTTTCCGCCGAACGCAATACGTTTACCTTTCAGCTGCGCCAGACTTTCAATGCCGCTGTTGCGATGCACGACGATCGTACCGGCGATAGTGGTCTCACCGCGTTCTTCGTTTTTGAGAATTGCCTGATAACCGAACTCCCTGTGGCCTTTGACGTACTGCAACGGATTCATGTGCGCGATCTGATAGTGTTGGCGCGCGATACCGTCCCAAAACGCGGTGAAGTCTTTCGCCGGCTCGACCGTAACGGGTCGGCCGAGTCGTTTCGAAAGATAGTCCGCAAGCGGCGTGAACATCTGTACCGTTTCGCTGACCTGCCGACGTGGAAATACACCGATCACCAAACGTTCCGTGACCTCAGCCGCGACGGCGTCGCCGAAAAGGCAGAGAACGATGAGCGTGACAATTAATCTGGACATAGCGCTGTGGTCGAAATGGCTGTAGTACATATGAGAGTTGCAATTTGTATGCCCGGCGTTTTTTACTCATAGCGAGCACGGCTTGGGATGAAGGTTGGATTGACCGTGAGGGGACCCAGCTTTAAGTTGCCCGGTATGTGCGAGGCGCACGCCGTTTCACAACCCGAAGGAGAAAATTTATGTTATGGACCATTTTTGTCATCCTGCTGGTGCTGTGGCTACTGGGTATCGTGAGTTCGTACACCCTTGGCGGATTCATCCATATCCTCTTAGTTATTGCCTTGGTATTACTGGTAGTTAACCTGCTACAAGGCCGACGATCCCTTTAGTTTGGTCGCAATAACACCTTGGACGGCAACCGTCCAAGGTGTGCTCGAAGTCATTCCTTCCTGAATTTCGCTAGCAAGCTCAAGCATTGACCCGCGCCTAGCTCCGCGCTGTAATCGCGGCATGATGCTTTCTCGGTTACCTCGGTGATCGCGCTATTGCAGCGCGTCAGCCGTGCCGCCGTAACGGTTAATCAAAACATCGTCGGATCTATCGACGCAGGCTTGCTGGTGCTGGTGGGCGTGCAAGCCAGCGACGACGCAGGCTGTGCGCATCGGTTAATCGACCGCATCCTTGACTACCGCGTATTCAACGACGACGCCGGCAAAATGAATCGTTCACTGCGCGATTGCCGCGGCGGTTTATTGTTGGTTCCGCAGTTCACGCTCGCAGCGGATACGACTAAGGGCCTAAGGCCAAGCTTTTCCGCTGCGGCCGCGCCTGCTGAAGCGCGGGTGCTGTTCGACACGACCTTAATCTATGCGCGCAGCGTGTATGCACCGGTCGCCGCCGGCGTTTTCGGTGCCGATATGGCAGTCGAGCTGGTCAACCACGGACCGGTGACCTTTTGGCTTGAGGTCGGTTGCCCGTAAGTCGCGGTTTTAGCGCGTAAAATTCCAAAAATCGAGGCGCGAACTCAATCTTGCGGCATAAACCTTGCTTTCCTAAGCCATGGCGGCCGCGGGCGCGGTCTACACTTGTAAAGGTTTCTTATGCCAGAAGGAATTAACCCCGCAATGCAAGAACAGGCGCGCATCCTGGTCGTGGACGATTCGTCGGTGATTCGCCAGGCGATTCGCAAAATGCTGAAGAGCGACTTCGACGTCGTCATCGCCGAAGACGGCGAGGCCGGTTGGGAACAATTAAGCAACGACGGTCAGATCAAAGTCTTGATCACCGATATCGAGATGCCGCGCTTGGACGGGTACGGCTTCATTTGCCGCGCCCGCGCCGCGGATGATGCGCGTATTCGCGATCTGCCGATCATTGCCATCACCGGCGCCGAGGACGAAGAAACCAAGGCGCGCGCGTATGCTTGCGGTGCCACTGATTTCATTACCAAGCCGCTCGATCGCTTGCAACTGCAGGCGCGCGTGCAGGCCTATATTCAATTCGATCAAGGCGCGCGCACACTGATCGATAAGACCAGCGCACTGCAGGACGAGGCGGTGGACGATCCCATGACCGGCCTGCGCAGCCGGCGCTATTTTCTCCAGCGCGGCGAACAGGACTTCGCGTTTGCCCTACGTCATCAGCAACCCTTGTCGGTGGTGCGGCTCGATATCGACAATTTCAAAAAGCTCTACCAGCAGTACGGCGACGATGCGGTAGATCGTATGTTGGCGAATATCGCCAAAATCTTGGCGGCCACGGCACGCACCGAAGACACCGTCGCGCGCGTCGGCGGCGCCGAATTCGCGGTGCTCGCCCCGAACACCGAGCGCACCGCGGCGCTGGCCCTATGCGAGCGCCTGCGGTCGGAGGTCGCAGCGGCCGGCTTTCAGTATGAGAACAATAGTATTCCGATCAGCATTAGCCTCGGGCTGGTAACGCTCGGCGTTGATCACCGTAACTCGATCGAAGATTTATTGAAGCTGGCCGAGCAACGACTGAATCACGCGAAGTCCGACGGCGGCAATCGCATTAGTGTCAGCGTTTTTGGCGAGGCGATTCCGGAGCCCGAAGTCGTAGACTTGACTGCGGCGCCGGAGCCGGAACTACCGCCGAGTGTGGCCGCTGCGGCGGAACAATATCGCGCCGCGGGCGGCGTTGCGACGCAGCCGTTGCTATTCGATTTGATCAGCGTCGACCGCGCGCTTCAGGTGATTGCACGTGGTGACGGTGCTGCCTTGGAGCCGTATTTGGCCGCAGTGGTAGCGCAAGTTATGCCGCTACTGGATTTTTATTGCGCGAAGCTGGGCGCCGAAGAACGCCGTTGCTTTGAGCTGCTGCGCGCAAAATTGTCGCCGCGCTAGGCGCGATCGAACGGAAACGCCACCACTTCCCTCAGCGCCTGCGCCTTCGCGGCAAGTAGCACCAAGCGATCGAAACCGAGCGCGACACCGGCGCAGTCCGGAAGCTGCGGCAGGGCGGCGAGTAAATGCGTATCCACTTTGACCGGCGTTAGACCGCGCCGCGTACGTTGCGCATTATCCTCCTGAAAGCGTCGCGCCTGTTCGGTCGCATCAGCCAATTCAAAAAATCCGTTCGCTAATTCAATACCGTCGATAAAAACCTCGAAGCGCTCCGCCACCGGCGGGCGCGCATCGCGAACGCGTGCCAGCGCCGCTTGGCTCGGGGGATAGTCGTGCAGGAACGCAATATGACCGCGACCGAGCTGCGGTTGAATCGCATGCGTCAGCAGCAGATCGCACCAGGCGTCATGATCGAGTGCGCCCGCGGCAACATCGATGCCGCGGTCCAGTGCCGCGCGACGCAAGCTGGCGGTATCGGCGGCGAATGGGTCGACTTGGCAATAACGCTGGAACGCCTCGCGATAGGTAATGTACTGCGGCGGGTTGAGGCGATAGGGCGGCAGCAATGTCGCAATCAATTCCGCCACCTCGTGCATCAACGCCGACGCGTCCCAACCGACGCGATACCATTCGAGCAAGGTGAATTCGGGATTATGCAGCCGACCGTACTCGCCGTTGCGAAACACCTTGGCGATTTGATAAATCGATCCACTGCCGTGCGCCAATAAGCGCTTCATCGCGAATTCAGGCGAGGTGTGCAAATAATACCGCGTGGCGTCGCTATTCGGGCCGGTGTAGTCGGTGATGAAGCTCTCGAGTTGCGGGTCGGTGCTACCGTGCGCCGATAAGATCGGCGTTTCGACTTCGAGGACGTCGCGTGTGGTGAAGAATTGGCGCACGTCCTGCAGTAGACGTGCGCGTAGTTTTAGATGCTGGAGGGTTGCGGTTGGACGCCAGAGATTGGAGCCGTCGCGCACTACCGTAAGCAGCGACTATTCCTTCACGCGCGAAATGTATTCGCCAGTGACGGTGTTTACCTTGATGGCTTCGCCGATATTGATGAACAGCGGCACGCGTACCACGGCGCCGGTTTCGAGCGTCGCCGGTTTGCCGCCGCCGCCACTGGTGTCGCCGCGCACGCCAGGATCGGTATCTACGACCTTTAGCACCACGTGATTCGGCGGCATCACCATTAGCGGTTGACCGTTCCATAAGGTGACAAGGCACACGTCCTGTTCCTTCAGCCACTTTGCGGCGTCGCCGATGACCTTGGCGTCCGTGCCTAGTTGCTCATAAGTCTCTGGGTTCATGAAATGCCAAAACTGGCCGTCGTTATAGAGATACTGCATCTCGGCATCGACGACATCGGCCCCCTCGACGGTATCGCCGGATTTAAAGGTGCGCTCGACCACGCGGCCGGTTTTGAGATTGCGGATTCTTACGCGGTTGAAGGCCTGGCCCTTACCCGGTTTGACGAACTCGTTTTCGATGATCGAGCAGGGATCGTTGTCCAGCATGATCTTGAGTCCGCTCTTAAATTCGTTGGTGCTGTACGTTGCCAAAATAACCTCGGTTTCGGTCCAAGAAGTCGATGGATGGTAGACTGCGCGCCTATGATAACCCGAAGTCTCGCGCAGGCGCACACGCCGCAATGGCAACAAGAGTTGGCGCAAGCGATCCGCGACCCGGCCTTGCTCTGGCAGGCCTTGGAATTAGACGCGACGTCGTTACCGGCGGCGTATGCCGCCGCGGGTAAATTTCCGCTATTGGTGCCGCTGCCGTATTTGGCGCGCATGCGCCGCGGCGATCCCACCGATCCGCTTTTGCGTCAGGTTTTGCCATTGGATCATGAGCTACGCGATGTCGTCGGCTTTGTGTGCGATCCGGTCGGCGATCTGGCGGCGCAGGTTGCACCCGGCGTATTACATAAATATCGCGGCCGTGTCTTGCTCACCGCGACCGGCGCTTGCGCGGTGCATTGCCGTTATTGTTTCCGCCGGCATTTTCCCTATGCGGCGACGCACGACGATGCCCAGTTCAGCGCCGCGATTGCATACATCGCCGCGCATACCGATGTACACGAAGTCATATTAAGCGGCGGCGATCCGCTGACCTTGTCCGATCGCAAGCTAGGAAATTTTGTCACCGCCGTGGCGGCGCTGCCGCATGTGCAGCGCCTGCGGATTCATACGCGCGTGCCGGTGGTATTGCCGAGCCGCATCGATGATGCGCTTGCGACCTGGATGCAGGACACGCGGTTACAGATCGTCGTGGTGTTGCATGTTAATCACGCGCGTGAGATCGATGCGGCAGTCATAGCGGCGTGCGCGCGCTTGCGTGCGCTCGATGTTACCTTATTGAATCAATCGGTGTTGCTCGCCGGTGTTAATGACGACGTCGAAACCTTGGCGGAATTAAGCCAGGCACTGTTCGCCGCCGGCGTATTGCCATATTACTTGCATGTGTTGGATCGCGTTGCCGGCGCGGCGCATTTCGATGTCCCCACCGCGCACGCACAGCATTTGCATCGCGGCCTGCAGGCGCGCTTGCCGGGATATCTGGTACCACGCCTGGTGCGCGAACAAGCCGGTGCCGAGGCCAAGCTTTGGATCTAGCATCCAACTTTTGTCGTTGTGGCCGCTCGGCCCTTGCGTTAGTCTGCGCTCCATGGCGCGCTTTCTCCTCCAATGGCTGTTGCTTACGCTGGCCTTGGGTCTCACGGTTTATCTTTTACCCGGCTTACACATCGAGTCGGGCATCGCGCTATTCGTCGCCGCATTGGTGTTGGGTTTTATCAATGCCGTGGTGCGACCGATCATGGTATTGATCACCTTACCTATTACCGTGCTGACCTTGGGCTTATTTTATTTACTTGTGAACGGCGCCGCATTTGCATTGGCAGCTTTATTAGTCCCCGGCTTTACCATCGACTCCGGCGGCTGGGCGGTCTTAGGCGCCGTCGTCTTCGGGCTCATCTCCTGGTTGATCGGCGCCGCCACGCGTTAAGCGCGGTTCGCGCCCTCATCGTTGCGGCGGCAACGCTGCTGGCAGCATCGGTCCAAGCCGCCGATAACGAATATCTACGCGGTTACCTTAACGCCTTGCTCGAGACGCGATTCCCCGGTTACGGTTTGCGCGTGCGTAGCCTCGGGCCGGACGGACGCGTATCGCTCGACAGTGAAGCGTGCATCGGGCCATGGCAACGGCGTGTCGTCGCCGAATCGCTGCAGGATAGTGGACGCGTCACACAGGTGTTATGGGAACGGCGTGTCGATTGCAGCGCCGAACCGACGCCGGCGACATCGACCGCGACGCCAATCGAAATTCGTTCTTTGCCCGAGGCGCCCATGTTCGCACCGATGTTGGCCGACCCACGCCAACCGCGCTTTTCGGTGAGTTACCAGCACTATCATATTCCGACGCGCACGTTCGATGCCGCGAGCGTTGCCTTCGGCGAATACTTCGGATTGGCGTCCGGATTCGATGGTCATAACGGCAGCGGCCAGCTCGGATTGCAGGGTGCGGTATTCGCCTTATTCGATCTCGATAGCGCTTCAAACGACTTGGTGAATGCGGATTATTGGATTGGCTTACCTTTGAGCTATCGCCGCGGCCGCGTGTCCTATGTCGCGCGTATCTATCACCAAAGCTCCCATCTCGGTGACGAATTTTTGTTGGACAATCCGCAGGTCGCGCGCGTCAACTTAAGTTATGAGGATTTTGAATTCATCGGCTCTTACGAATGGGAGCGCGCGCGGATTTATGGCGGTGGCGGTTATCTGTTGCACAGCGAGCCGAGACTGTCGCCGGCGCATGCGCGGGCCGGCGGCGAATATATCGTGCCGCGTGCACTGCGTGGGCTAAATTTCATCGCCGCAGCCGATTTGCAGGCGTCGCAAGAGCTTGACTGGCGCCTGAGCCGTTCGTACCAAGCCGGCGTCGAGCTGCGCAACGGCGAGCGTCGTATGCGTTTGATGTTGGAGTATTTCATCGGCCACTCACCGAACGGCCAATTCTTTCGCGAGCACGTGCGCTATAGTGGTATTGGGCTCTATTTTGGTTTTTGATAGACCAACGATATAACCGCCATCACCGGATTCTGGGGGAACCTCGATATGCGTCGTACTTATTTAATCGATAAGAAATTTCAGCACCGCTTTGCGCTCGAGATGATCTTGTTTGTATTGGTGGTACCGTTTCTAGTGTGGGTCAATGTATTCGTGTTCGGCCTCGTGTCGATCGATAAAGCCGAATTTACCAATGCCGCACGTAGCAATAGCGGTATCATCATGTTGATTTTATCTAAACAATGGCTCGCCATGGTGATCGTGTATTGTTTGAACATCGTGGCGATTTATGCGCTGATCGTTTATCACTCACATCGCATCGCCGGACCGGTTTACCGTTTTGCGAACGCCTTAAGGCGCGTTGGTGAGGGTGACCTGACGCAACAGATTAAGTTGCGCAAATACGATTTTTTAAAAGATCTTGGTATAGAAATTAACCGCGTGGCGCACACGCAAAAAGATACCGTGGATGAACTTCGCCGTATCAATCGCGCGCTGAATAATCTCAATCAATCCCTCAATCACCCCTCGTTGGCGCGCGAGTTGGCGAACCTCGAATCGGTGTTGAAGCGCTATCGGACCGACGAAGACGTTGCCGCAGCAACGAACGATACCGACGTATTACCATCGTCGGTAACCTAAGGCAGTTGTTGCGAATATTGTCGTCATCGGCGCCGTGAAATTTAGTGCGGCGCGGGCTGCGACCGTTGCAGCCAGTCAGCTTTTGCCGATGCGCGATCGGGCGCTTGATCTCCGCCTTATCCTAAATTAACAATCGAACCAGGTACCGCCGCCGGTAATCGCAAAGATCGGCATGCCGGCCGTGTTCTTCGCATATGCGAGATGGCCGTCGCGCGTCACCAAAATCAAACCGGCGTCGCCGCCGACGAGATTGTCTAATTCCGCAAGCGCCGCGATCGCGGCGTCTTGGCCGGCCGATCCGGTGCGTACGTGGTTTGCGGTGCGTACGCCGAGCGTGGCGCGGATGATGGATTCGCCGGTGCCGGTGCAAGACACGGCGGCGGCATCGTCGGCATAAGTGCCGCAACCGATCAGCGCCGAATCGCCGACCCGCCCCGGCAGTTTCCCGAAAATTCCGCCGGTCGATGTCGCCGCCGCGAGCGTCCCGTTGGCATCGATTGCGACGGCGCCGACCGTGCCGTGGTGTTGTTGCCAGCGCTGCCGCTGACGATCGACGATGAGTTCTTCGTCGCGACAAAGCACAAAACCATGTTCGACCGCAAATTCGAGCGCGCCGTCGGCGACCAGCAAGACATGACGTGCATCGTCGAGTACCGCGCGTGCCAGACGAATCGGATTACGAATGCGCCGCAATGCCGCCACGGCACCGGCGCGTCGCGTCGCGCCTTCCATGATCGCGGCGTCTAACTCGACGGTGCCGTTAATGTTCAGAGTGGCGCCGATGCCGGCGTTGAATTGCGGATCGTCTTCCAAAGCTACGACCGCGGCCTGCACCGCGTCGAGCGCGCTGCCGCCACTCTCAAGGCGCTGCCAACCGGCGCGCGCGGCGAGCTCGCAGCCGCGATGCACCGGCGCTAGGTCGCCGGTCTGCCATTGGCCGGCGCCGCCATGCACGATAATCGCGGGTAGGGCCTTAGCGGTCATCGATGCGCTGATTTATAAGCGGCGCGCGTCAACGAAATGTTTGCGCCAATAGGGATCGGCGAGACGATCGCGTCGGACTTTTTTGCCGCTGGATGGTGCGTGCACGAAGATATCGTTACCGATGTAGATGCCGACATGAGACGAGCGTTTGCCTTCCTGGTCGAAAAATAATAAATCGCCTTTGCGTAAGTCGTCGCGCGCAATCTTGCGGCTGTTATCGCGCAGCGCCTCGGTGCTGCGCGCCACTTCGCGACCGGCGCTGGCATAGCTGTAGTGGACTAAGCCGCTGCAATCGAAGCCGCGCGGTGAGCTGCCGCCGTAGCGGTAAGGTTTGCCGACCATGCGATAGGCGATGTCCGCGGCTTTAGTGCTAACGACCGTGGCGGGCGCACCGGCCTCGCGCGGTGGGTTACCGCCGCAGGCGCTTAATAACGCCAACGATAATATAAGGACTAAACGTAAGCGCTGCATAGCGACGCCGACAATGGATTTATAAAAGGAGTATAGCGTCTGTATCGGCCGTGTTTGGCCCGCGGCCGCTAGGTGGACTTCATCGACTTTAGATAGTGCTCGAGATCGCGCGTTTGCGCCGCGGCGTTGCCGATATAGGTTGCCGGTGTCAGTGCGCGCAGTTGGCGTTTCGCGTCGACCGGGATCGCGAGTTCGTCGATGAACTTCGCCAGGGTTGCGGCGGTGATGCCGCTCTTGCCGCGCGTGAGTGCCTTCAATTTCTCGTAAGGTTCCGGCACGCCGTAGCGGCGCATGACGGTTTGAATCGCCTCGGCCAAAACTTCCCAATTCGCATTGAGGTCTTCTTCGATTCGCGCCACGTTGACCTCGAGTTTGCCGATTCCGCGCAAACAAGATTCGTAAGCGAGTAGGGCATAACCGAAACCGACGCCGAGATTGCGCAGCACGGTCGAGTCGCTTAAGTCGCGTTGCCAACGGCTGATCGGCAGTTTCACCGCGAGGTGATCCAGCAGCGCATTCGCCAGGCCCAAATTGCCTTCGGCGTTTTCAAAGTCGATCGGATTGACCTTGTGCGGCATGGTCGACGATCCGATTTCTCCGGCCTTGACCTTCTGCTTGAAGTAGGCGAGTGAGATATAGCCCCAAACGTCGCGTGCGAAGTCGATGAGAACAGTATTGAAGCGCATCAAGGCATGTGCGTGCTCGGCGATATAATCGTGCGGTTCGATTTGTGTGGTGTACGGATTCCACTGCAAGCCCAGGCCCTCGACGAAGCGCCGCGCGAAACCGGTCCAATCGAAATCGGGATAGGCGATCAGATGCGCGTTGTAATTACCGACCGCGCCGTTGATCTTTCCGAGAATCTCGCCGCGCGCGAATTGTGCACGCTGCCGTTGCAAGCGATACGCGACGTTCGCGAGCTCCTTGCCGAGTGTGGTCGGCGTCGCGGGCTGGCCGTGGGTGCGCGCGAGCAGTGGTTGCTCGGCATACGTCTGCGCCAGCTGCGCCAGCGCGGCGATGATACGGTCCATGAGCGGTAGCATGCCGTCATTGCGCGCCGTGCGTAGCATCAAGCCATAGGCCAGATTATTGATATCTTCCGAGGTGCAGGCGAAATGAATGAATTCGGATACGCGCGCGATCTCCGGATTATCGCCGGTGCGTTCCTTTAGAAAGTACTCGATCGCCTTGACGTCGTGATTCGTCGTCGCCTCGATCGCCTTCACCAGCGCCGCGTCTTGCGGGTTAAAGTCCTGTCCGAGTCGATCGAGCTGTGCCTGCGTCGCAGCGGAAAACGCCGGCACTTCGGCAATCGCCGGCTCTGCGGCTAAGGCCTTGAGCCAAGCAATCTCGACCAAGACGCGATGGCGAATCAGGCCGTATTCGCTGAAGCTTTGCTGCAGGGCGCTGACCTTTGCGCGATAACGCCCGTCCAGCGGCGAGAGGGCCATGAGGGCGGCGAGCGAATCGGCATTTGCGTCGGCGATTTTATTCATTGTATGGTCGTGACGGTGAACACACGGCCATTTTAACGAAACGCGCGGCGTATGTCGCAGAAACTCTCACGCTTATTGGCACAGGTGCGCGCTTGCAGCGCCTGCGATGATCTACCGCTAGGTCCGCGGCCGACCCTGCGCGCGGCGGCGAGTGCGCGCGTATTGATCGTGGGACAAGCGCCCGGCATTCGCGTGCATGAAACCGGCGTTCCCTGGAACGATCCGAGCGGCGAACGCCTGCGTGCGTGGATGGGTATCGATCGGGAAATTTTTTACGACACCGCGCGTATCGCGATTATTCCCATTGGCTTGTGTTACCCCGGCAGTGGCGCGCGCGGTGACCTGCCGCCGCGCAAACATTGTATGGCACTATGGGGTGAGGCCTTGCGCACCGCGCTACCGCAGATTGAGTTGACCCTACTCGTGGGCCAATATGCGCACGCGCATTATCTCGGCGCACGTCGTAAGCCATCCTTGACCGCGACGGTGCAGGCGTATCGCGATTATCTGCCGCAGTATTTACCGCTGCCACATCCGTCGGGACGAAACAATATTTGGTTGAAGCGCAATCCGTGGTTCGAGCGTCGCGTGTTACCGACCTTGCGCCGGCGGCTGCGGGTTTTGTTGTAGCGATTAGGTCGCGCGGCGTCGCGCCGGCGAGCGACGTCGGCGAATGCCGGCAATGTAGCTATCGATTAAAGGCTCGGCGGCTTTTGCCAGCCGGAAATAGCTTGGGTCCAAAATCCAATTATTAATTAGCCCATCGACCAAGGCATGCAAGCCGATGGCAGCGATGCGCGGCTGCACACCCGCAACGAGCAGGCCTTGCTTCGCGGCGCGACGCAGGCCGCGTTCCATGAATGCGATGTAATCGGTGCGACAGGCGATATGGCGTTCGCGCAATTGCGCCATCTCGTCGACATATTCCACCTTGTGGCAACAGATATCGAATACGCGCTGACATTGCTTATCGCGTGTCAATCGTTCCAATACCGTTAGCGCCGCTAGCCGCACATAGCCCAGGGGATCGCCGCGGTCTTCGCTCTCGGCGCGCGCTAGTGCCTGTTCCATCGGCAGAGACACGCGCTGCATCATGGCGTCGAATAGATCGGTCTTGTTTTTGAAATGCCAATAGATGGCGCCGCGGGTAACTCCGGCGGCGGCTGCAATATC
This sequence comes from uncultured Acidiferrobacteraceae bacterium, assembly GCA_964496605.1. Classification (GTDB taxonomy): domain Bacteria; phylum Pseudomonadota; class Gammaproteobacteria; order Acidiferrobacterales; family CAZCAK01; genus CAZCAK01. The sequence continues at coordinate 11,935 of CAZCAK010000014.1, forward strand.
GGCGAGAGAGGTACGCGACACGCCTTGATCGAAAAAGATTTCTTCCGCGATATCGAGGATGCGGTTGCGCGTCGCCTGCGCTTCTTCCTTAGTACGTCGGGCCATGGGGTTTGGTCATGCGCAAAATTTCGGTTTGGGTATTTACATACATTCGTGAATGTATCTAATATCGTGGTTTCGCGACGCGTTGTAAAGCCATAGCGCTTCGGCGTCATAAATCCCCGGGAGCTCGTCACATGTTCGGCGGTAAATGTCTTTCGCTACACCTCGCGTCATCATTGCTGTTAACTGCCGGTGCGTTGTCGGCCTGCAAGCCCGCCGCCTCGCAACCGCCTGGCGGTATGCCGCCACCGGAGGTGTCGGTAGTGATGGTGACGCCGAAGAACATCCCCGCAATATTCGAATACACCGGCCAAACCGTCGGCTCGCGCGAGGTCGAAGTACGCGCGCGCGTCACCGGCATTCTGCAAAAACGCAATTATCGCGAAGGCGCGGCGGTCGCCGCCGGCCAATCGCTGTTTACCATCGATCCGGCACCGTTCCAGGCGGCACTCGCGCGTGCCGAAGCCGATGTGGCCTCGGCTGAGGCGCGCGCGCTGCAGGCGCAGCGCAATGCCGCGCGCCTGAAGCCTTTATTCGAAGCCAAGGCTGTGAGCCAGAAGGATTACGATGAGGCGATATCGAACGAAGCGGTTGCGGCAGCCGATGTAAAGTCGGCGCGCGCGCGTTTAACCGAGGCCGAGCTCAATATGCGCTATAGCCGAGTCGAATCGCCAATCGATGGCATCGCTGGACGCGCGCAGCGCTCTGAGGGCAATTACGTCTCCGGCCCGGATGTGTTATTGACCACGGTATCGCAAATCAATCCGATCCAGGTGTTATTCGGCATTCCTGACGAGGAGCGCCAGAAACTTAATCACGAAGTCGAAGCCAAGCGATTAATTTTACCGAAGCAGGGCCGGTTCGATGTGGCGCTGAAACTCGCCGAAGGCGATCTCTATCCGCAAACCGGCAAGCTCGATTTCTCCGACGTGCGTATCTCTAGCAATACCGGCACCAGCGAGGCGCGTGCGGAATTGCCGAATCCCAAAGGCGCATTACGTCCGGGCCAGTTCGTGCGCGTGATCTTAAAGGGTGCGCAACGACCCAACGCGATCGTGGTGCCGCAGCGCGCCGTGCTCGAAGGCCCGAAGGGAAAATTTGTGTATGTCGTGAATGCCGAGGGTAAGGCCGAGCCACGTCCAGTAACGCTGGGCGATTGGCAGGACGAGAATTGGATTGTGACCGCCGGTGTCGCGCCGGGTGATAAGGTGATCGTCGACGGTGTCATGAAAATCGGCCCCGGTGCGCCGGTACGCGCGGTCGATGCCAACGCGGCGCCGGCCAATGCCGCGAATAAGCCGGGCGCACCGCCGGCGCCGGCGCAGCCGGCCGACAAAGCGGCGAAGCCGGCGCACTAATATGTTCTCGCGCTATTTTATCGATCGGCCGATTCTCGCGGCGGTATTGTCGATTTTTATTTTGATCGCCGGCCTCGCGGCGATGCGCGCCTTACCGATTGCACAGTATCCTGAGATCGCGCCGCCGGTAGTGACGGTGCGCGCAATTTATCCTGGCGCCTCGGCCGAGGTGCTGGAGCAGACCGTCGCCGCGCCCTTGGAAAATCAAATCAACGGCGTCGAGCACATGATTTACATGAGCTCGAACTCCAGCGCGAATGGCATCACGCAAATTCAAGTCACGTTCGATATCGGCACCGACGTCGATAAGGCCGCACTCAACGTCAATAATCGCGTCAAACAAGCCGAGGCGCGGCTACCGGAAGAGGTGCGGCGTCAAGGCGTGACGGTGGAGAAGGGCTCGTCGTCATTTTTGCAGGTGTTGGCGTTTTATTCGCCCGACGGTCGTTACGACGATTTATACATTAGCAACTATGTCACGCTGAACGTACTCGACGCCTTGAAGCGCGTGCCCGGCACCACCAACGTCCAAATCTTCGGTGCCAAAGATTACGCCATGCGTATC
>CAZCAK010000015.1:0-13941 GCA_964496605.1 uncultured Acidiferrobacteraceae bacterium
CAATCCCGCGCCGACCGGCACTAAGGAAAAATTACCGCCGCAAATCCGCAGCACGCCTATCTCGACCGAAGACGATCAGACCGCGCGCCAGCGCGAGGTCGAACGCCTAAAGCAGCAATATCGCGGCACGATTAAAGACGGATCGATCGAATAGTGCGCGCCGATTGGCGATTACCGCCAGCTAATGGCGCGCCGTCGTAGGCGGTTTCAGTCGTCAATATCCTCACTTAACAACTCTCTTTCTGCCGGCACACCGCTCGTCTGCGATCCACGTGCGAACGTGCGTCGTCGCCGATCAATTACGGTCGAGTCTGCTCCGCCCGTCTTCATGATTGCCCGTCGATCTGTTTCGCGTTGAGACGCGCGAAATCGCGATTACGCTTCAAACGTACCGATGTATTACAACGGCAGGACGGGAGGAATCATGATTGATCGGGTAACGACAGCGCTGCGCAGCGGCGCATTGGTATTGACTATTTTGACCGCGCCGGCGGGGGCCGCGACGTTTTATGTCGCGCCGAACGGTAACGATAATAATGATGGTCTTTCGCCGACCGCACCGGTGACATTTACGCGCGCGCTCGGTTGGGTGAATCCCGGTGATGGTATCGAAATGTTGGCCGGCACTTATACCGGCGGTGTTGTCATCGGCCGCCCGGGTACAGCGCAGGCGTGGATTACGTTAAAGCCTTACAACGACGCCAAGGTCACGATCGATGGCAGCGGCCACGCCATCACGGTTTATTTTTATCGCGACGATTTTGCGCCGATGTATTGGAACGTGCAGGGCCTCGAAATCGCGAACGGCGATTCCTATGCCGTCAAAATCGATACGCCGCAGGTGCGCCTTATCGGTAATAACTTGCACGGTTCGAGCAATGACATCGTGAAATTGGTTGCCACCGCCGATGACGTCTGGATTTATAAAAACGAAATCCATCACAACAATGCCGCCAACGGCGCCAATGCGCAGGCGGTCGATATCGTCGGCGCGGATCGCACTTGGGTCGCGTACAACTATGTCCACGACATTCCGTCGATTGCCTTGTACTCCAAGGGTAATGCGCGCAACACGGTATTCGAAAACAATCGCGTGGAAAATATTTATCAACGCGGCATTATGCTCGGGCAATCGACCGATTCATGGTTATTAACTGACGGCACTTACGAAACTTACGACGGCATCATTCGCAATAACGTCATCGTCAATACCGGTGGCCCGTGTCTCGCGACCGCGTCGTCGTATAACGTCAAGATCTATAACAACAGTTGTTTTGAGGCGGGATCGCAATTCAACGGCGCCATTTTCTTGTCGAACGAGTCCACTGTCGGCCAAGCCGGTACCAATATCGAGATCAAAAATAATATCGTCGTACGTTCCGCGACTGGATCGCGACCGACGGTTTATATCGGCCCGAATGCGCTGACCGATATCGCAACCTTAAGTCTCGATAATAATATTTATTGGACACCGAACGGTGCCGCGTCGGTGATATTCGCCTGGGATCAGCCGAGCGGTACCTTCTGGGGCAATCTTACTGACTGGCGTGTGCTTACCAAGCAAGATACTAAAAGCCTCATTGCCGATCCGGCTTATATCGGCAGCGGCGATTTGCGCTTAACGGCAGCGAGTCCCGCGATCGACCGTGGTGTTGCCACGCCATGCGCGATCGGCGACTTCTTGGACAAAGCGCGCCCGCTCGACGGCAACGGCGACGGCGTAAGTGTCTGCGATATCGGTGCATACGAATACGACGCCGGCGTCGGCACCGTGCCGGTACTGTCCACCAACCAACTGCCGGTCGTGAGCTTGCAGTCGCCCAGCAACGGTGGAACCTACACCGCACCGGCATCGATCGCCCTAAGTGCCGCGGCCAGCGACACCGATGGCATTGCCAAGGTGGAATTTTTTGCCGGGACACAATTAATAGGCAGCGCCACTGTTGCTCCCTATACCGTGACTTGGTCGAATGTCGCCGCGGGAAGCTATAACATCACCGCGCGCGCGACCGACACGCTCGGCGGCGTCAGCACTTCCAGCGCGGTTGGCATTACCGTCGCGCCGGCACCTAAGACGCACGGACACAGACGTTTGCGTTAACGTGTTCCACCAACGCCGCTACGGTTTTCCGTAGCGGCGTTTTTTTATTTTTTCGGGTTGTCAGCGGGCGCGTTCGTGGTTATGGTTGCGCCATGCCAGGAACCGCCACACCAAATCCAAGCTTCGACCAAGTCCGCGCCATCGAATGGCGCGACGGCCATTTGTGTCTGCTCGACCAGCGCGAACTCCCCAATCGTAAAATTTATTTGACCATCGCTAATGTCGCGCAGGCGGCACAGGCGATTCGCGATATGGTGGTGCGCGGCGCGCCGGCGATCGGCATCGCGGCGGCGTATGCCGTGGTGCTCGCGGCGCGTGCACGTTATCGCGCCGGTGCGCAGCATTGGCGCGAGGCGATCGAGGCGGATTTAACGCTGCTCAATGCCGCGCGGCCGACGGCAGTGAATCTCGCCTGGGCGATTGCACGCATGCGCGCACGTATTGCTGCCGGCATCGACGGCGATCCAGAGCCGGCCTTGTTGGAAGAGGCGCAACGTATTCATCGCGAAGACGTCGCCGCGAATCGACGCATGGGCGAACTCGGCGCGCAGTTACTCGGTCAGCATGTGGGTGTGCTGACGCACTGTAATACCGGCTCGCTCGCCACCGGCGGCTATGGCACCGCGCTGGGTGTGATTCGCGCCGGCATGCAAGCCGGTATCATTGATGCGGTATTCGCCGGGGAAACGCGGCCGTGGTTACAGGGCGCGCGCCTGACGGTGTGGGAACTGGACCAGGATCGCATCCCGGCGCAACTCATTACCGATAGTGCCGCGGCGCATTTACTGAAGCAGGGCAAGGTTCAATGGGTCATTGTCGGCGCCGACCGCATTGCTGCCAACGGCGATACCGCGAACAAGATCGGTACCTATCAGCTCGCGATCACGGCACGGCATCACGGCGTCAAGTTCATGGTGGTGGCGCCGACGAGCACGATCGACCCGGCGACCGAGACCGGCGACGACATCGTGATCGAAAATCGCCCCGAGACGGAAGTCTTGGCATTTCAAGGCCAACGCCATACACCGCCCGAGGCGCGCGCCTGGAACCCGGCGTTCGATGTGACGCCGGCGGCGCTGATCGATGCCATTGTCACCGAGCGCGGTGTGGTTCAGGCGCCGGATCGCGCCAAAATCGCGGCTTTGCTGCGCACTTAAGGCGCCGCGGCACGATCGGCGGCATTCCTTTACGAAAAGGTGGATTTGCTGTCGGTGCGAACGCCTTTCGTGCTAGAATCGCGGCGCATTTAACGAGTCCCTCGACTCTAGAACCTTAACCAAACGACCCCTGTTATTGAACGCGATTTAGTGCGCTTAAGCCCTATTTTTTAGCCCTCGGCATGGATCAATTCGCTAAAGAAACAATACCGGTCAATCTCGAACAGGAGATGCGTCAGTCCTATCTGGACTACGCCATGAGCGTTATCGTCGGGCGCGCCTTGCCCGATGTGCGCGACGGTCTCAAGCCGGTGCATCGGCGCGTATTGTTTGCCATGCACGAACTGAGCAACGATTGGAACAAACCTTATAAAAAATCGGCGCGCGTGGTCGGTGATGTCATCGGTAAATACCACCCGCACGGCGATACCGCGGTGTACGACACCATCGTGCGCATGGCGCAGCCGTTCTCGCTGCGCTACATGCTAGTCGACGGCCAAGGTAACTTCGGTTCGGTCGACGGCGACGCCCCAGCGGCGATGCGTTACACCGAAATCCGCATGGCGCGCATCGCGCACGAAATGCTGGCCGATCTCGATAAAGAGACAGTCGATTTCGTACCGAACTACGACGGCAGCGAACAGATACCGGCGATCCTACCGGCGAAGGTGCCGAATCTCTTGGTCAATGGTTCGTCCGGTATCGCGGTCGGTATGGCGACCAATATCCCGCCGCACAATCTCACAGAAGTCGTGAACGCCTGTCTGGCATTGATGGACGACCCGGCGATCACGATCGAAAACCTGATGCAACACATCCCAGGACCGGATTTCCCAACCGCGGCGATTATTAACGGCAATGCCGGCATTCGCGAAGGTTATCGCACTGGACGCGGACGCATTTACGTGCGTGCGCGCGTGAACATCGAGGTCGACGAGAAACGCGGCGGACGGCAAACCATCGTCGTCACGGAGTTACCGTACCAAGTTAACAAGGCGCGGTTGTTGGAAAAGATTGCCGAGCTGGTGAAAGACGGCAAGATCGAGGGGATCAGCGAGTTACGCGACGAGTCGGACAAGTCCGGCATGCGCATGGTGATTGAATTAAAGCGCGGCGAAGTCGCAGACGTGGTGTTGAACAATTTGTATCAGCAGACGCCGATGCAAAGCGTGTTTGGCATCAATATGGTGGCGTTGGATAACGGCCAGCCGAAGGTCCTCAATCTCAAGCAAATCCTCGAGGCGTTCCTGCGTCATCGGCGCGAAGTGGTGACGCGGCGCACTGTCTACGATCTACGCAAATCGCGCGAACGCGCACATGTATTGGAAGGCCTCGCGGTTGCGCTGGAAAATATCGACCCGGTGATTGCGCTGATCAAGGCCTCGGGCGATCCGGCGGCGGCCAAGACTGCGCTCATGGGCCGCATCTGGCCGGCGAAGATCGTCACCGAGATGCTGGCGCGTGGCGAGGGCGATCTCTCGCGACCGGACGGGCTCGACGCGATTTACGGACTCGGCAAAGATGGTTATCGCCTATCCGATGCACAGGCACAGGCGATCCTGGACTTGCGTCTGCATCGGTTGACGGGTCTTGAGCAGAACAAGATTCGGGATGAATACGCCGAGGTATTGAAGGCGATCGAAGATTTGCTCGATATCTTGCAGAGCACCGATCGACTACTGAAAGTTATTCGCGATGAGCTGGCGCAGCTGCGCGATCAGTATGGCGATGCGCGCCGCACTGAAATCATCGAGAGCCGCTTGGACCTTAGCGTTGAAGATCTCATCGCGCAAGAAGACGTGGTCGTGACCCTATCGCATGCCGGCTATGTAAAGGCGCAACCCTTGACCGATTATCGCGCGCAGCGCCGTGGCGGTAAGGGCAAGTCGGCGACGCGCATGCGCGAAGAAGACTTTGTCGACAAGCTATTCATCGCCAATACCCACGACACGATTTTGTGCTTCACCAATCGCGGCAAGGTGTATTGGTTGAAGGTGTACGAAATTCCGCAGGCGGGACGCGGTGCGCAAGGTCGGCCGATCGTGAATTTATTGCCGCTGGAACAGGGCGAAAAATTAAACGCAGTGTTACCGGTGCAAGCGTTTGAGGAGGGCAAGTATGTATTCATGGCCACCTCCGACGGCACGGTGAAGAAAACCGCGCTGACCGAATTCTCACGCCCGCGTAGTAACGGCATCATCGCGGTGGACTTGGCCGAGGGTGATCGGCTGATCGGCGTTGGACTCACCGACGGCAATAGCAATATTTTATTGTTCAGCGACGCCGGCAAGGTGATTCGCTTCAATGAGCAAGACGTACGGCCCATGGGGCGCAACGCGCGCGGCGTACGTGGCTTGAATCTGAAAGAAAGTCAGGCGGTCATTTCGCTCATTATTTGCGGCGGCGACGATAACGACGCCGCGGTTTTGACCGCGACCGAAAATGGTTACGGCAAGCGTACTTTATTGTCGGACTACCCGGCGCATAACCGCGGTGGACAAGGTGTCATCTCGATTCAAGTGACCGAACGCAACGGCAAAGTGGTAGGCGCCGTCATGACGCGGCCGGAGGACCAAGTCATGTTAATCACGAACGGCGGCACTTTGATTCGCACGCATGTGCGCGAGATTTCTCTGGTGGGACGCAATACGCAAGGCGTGCGATTGATCGAAACGGATGCGGATGAAAAATTAGTCGGCCTGGAAAAAGTCGCCGAGTCTGATAGCGAGAACCCGCCCGCGACGGCCTAGTCGCGGCGAACCGAATGACATTGTTGGGGGCTTTGAATGAAACCGGTATATAACTTCAGCGCCGGCCCGGCGGTATTGCCGCGCGAGGTCTTGGAACAAGCGCAACGCGAACTCGTCGACTGGCACGGCTCCGGCATGTCAGTGATGGAGATGTCGCATCGCGGTAAGGAGTTCATGGAGATCGCGACGCAGGCCGAGGCCGATCTGCGCGAGCTAATGAACATTCCCAAAAATTACAAGGTGCTGTTTCTGCAAGGCGGCGCCTCGCAGCAGTTTGCCATGGTGCCGCTGAATTTATTGCGCGGCAAAACGAAGGCCGATTACGTCAATACCGGCGAGTGGTCGAAGAAGGCGATCGGCGAGGCGAAGAAGTTTTGTACCGTCAACATCGCCGCTAGCGGCGAAGCGACCAAATTCACCTCGATCCCGGCGCAGTCGGAGTGGAAGCTCGATGCCGACGCGGCTTACGTCCATTACACGCCGAATGAAACCATCGGCGGGGTCGAATTTCCGTGGATTCCGAACACCGGTAAGGTGCCGCTGGTGGCGGACATGTCGTCGACCATCTTGTCGCGCCCGATCGATGTCTCAAAGTTCGCTTTGATTTACGCCGGCGCGCAAAAAAATATCGGCCCCTCGGGTCTCACCGTGGTGATCGTGCGCGAAGACCTGATCGGTCAAACTGCGCCGCACACGCCGACGATGTTGGATTACAAAATTCACGCCGATAACGAATCGATGTACAACACGCCGCCAACCTACGCCTGGTATATTGCCGGCTTGGTGTTTAAATCGCTGAAGGCCAAGGGCGGGCTTGTGGGTATGGCGCAGATCAACGAACGCAAGGCGAAGAAACTCTATCAAGCCATCGACGGCGCCAAGGGCTTTTATCGCAGCCCAGTCGATCCGGCGTGTCGTTCGTGGATGAATATTCCATTTACGCTCGCCGATGCAAACCTGGACGAACCGTTTTTAAAGGGCGCGAAAAACGCCGGCTTGCTGCAATTGAAAGGCCATCGTTCAGTCGGCGGTATGCGCGCGAGCATTTATAACGCGATGCCGGAGGCGGGTATCGACGCCTTGATTCACTACATGCAAGAGTTTCAACGCCAGCAGGGGCATTGATGAGCGCCATGTTTAAAATTCAAACACTGAATAATATTTCGCCGCGCGGTCTCGCGCGTCTGCCGAAGGAACAGTTCACCGTCGGCGCAGATATCAAAGACCCGGACGCGATCCTCCTGCGCTCGTTCAAGATGCACGACATGAGCTTACCGTCGACACTCAAGGCGGTCGCGCGCGCCGGCGCCGGCGTGAACAATATCCCGGTGCCGAAAATGAGTTCACTCGGGATTCCGGTATTCAATGCACCGGGCGCGAACGCCAACGCGGTAAAAGAACTCGTCGTCTGCGGCTTGTTATTGGCGGCGCGTAATGTGTGCCAGGCCTGGGACTTCTCGCGCCAATTGCAGGGCACCGACGCCGAGATCAGCAAGGCGGTCGAGGCGGGCAAAAAAGATTTCGCCGGTTTCGAGCTGCCAGGACGCACCTTGGGCGTAATCGGCCTGGGCGCGATCGGCCGCTATGTCGCGAACGTCGGCATCGCGCTCGGCATGAAGGTCATCGGTTTCGATCCCGGTATTACCGTCGAGGGCGCGTGGCAATTATCGGCCGATGTGCGCAAGGCGGCGAGCGTCGACGAATTGCTGCGCAACGTCGATTTCGTGAGCTTCCATGTGCCGTTGATCGATGCGACCAAGAACATGATCAACGCCGAGCGCTTAAAGCAGATGCGCGACGGCGTGACTATTCTCAATTTCGCGCGTGAGGGTATTGTCGACGACGCCGCGGTCGTGGCCGCGATCGACAGCAAAAAGGTCTACGCCTACATCTGCGACTTCCCGACCAACTTATTAAAGAATCACCCGCGCGTGATTACCTTGCCGCATCTTGGTGCCTCGACCGAAGAAGCGGAAGAAAATTGCGCCGTGATGGTCGCGGAGCAGCTGCGCGATTTTCTCGAGAACGGCAATATTCGCAACTCGGTGAATTTTCCCGATGTCGTGGTACCGCGCGAGGCCCCTGGTCGCCTCGTCGTTGCTAACGCCAATGTGCCGAATATGCTTGGCCAAATCTCCACCGCTATGGCGGAGGCGGGGCTCAATATTCACGACATGGTCAATCGTTCGCGCGGCGACTTGGCCTATACCGTGGTCGATCTCGATAGCGCCGTACCGGAAACGGTGCGCGCACGCATCGCCGGCATTAAGGGCGTGATGGCCGCGCGCATTATCTAATGACTCGGTGACGCTGCCATGCCCGTAAAGACTCCCCGCAAACCGGCGGCGCAGGAGCAGCGTCTGAGTAAATTACGCCAACGCATCGATACACTGGATGAGCAATTGCAAACGCTCATTACCGAGCGCGCGCGCACCGCGCAAGAAATTGGTCAATACAAGCAAGAGCTGGACGCCGCTAACGGCAACGCGCACGCCAATCATTATCGACCGGAGCGGGAGGCGGAGGTGTTGCGTAAGGTCATTGCACGTAACCGCGGCCCGCTGTCGAACGAGGAAGTGGCGCGTCTGTTTCGCGAAATCATGTCGGCCTGTCTCGCGCTGGAGTCGCCGCTCAGTGTCGCCTATCTCGGACCGGAAGGTACCTACACTCAGGCGGCGGTGCGCAAACACTTCGGCCATTCGGTAAAACCCATTGCGCTCGGCGCGATCGACGAAGTCTTCCGCGAAGTCGAGGCGGATAACGCGCACTTTGGATTGGTGCCGATCGAGAACTCCACCGAGGGTGTCGTCAGCCATACGCTCGACATGTTCATGCACTCGTCCTTGCGCATTTGCGGCGAAGTCGAACTGCGCATCCATCATCAACTGCTGAGTAACGCGAAGACTATGCGTGGCATCACCCGCATCGTGTCGCATCAGCAATCCTTGGCCCAGTGTCGCGCCTGGCTGAATAGCCATTTGCCCAGGGCCGAGCGCGTCGCCATGAGCAGCAACGCCGAGGCGGCGCGCTTTGCCAAAAAGCACAAAGGCACCGCCGCCATCGCGAGCGAGTGGGCCGCGGAGTTGTACGGCTTAAATATTTTGGCAAGTCACATCGAAGACGACGCGAACAACACCACGCGCTTTCTGGTGATCGGTAAGCGCGATACGGCGCCGACCGGTGAAGACAAAACGACCTTACTGGTGTCGGCGCATAATCGTCCGGGCGTATTACATGATTTGCTGTCGGCGTTTGCGCGGCGGCGTATCAGCATGAGCCGTATCGAATCGCGACCCTCGCGTCAGGGCATGTGGGAATATGTATTCTTCCTCGACATCGAAGGTCATGCGCAGGAACCGAATATCGCCGAGGCGCTCGATGAGTTGAGTCACCAGGCGGCATTTTTAAAGTGGCTCGGTTCCTATCCCAAGGCGGTGTTGTAATCGCTCGCGAGTCTTTAGCGCCTATGAAAATCGACGTCATGCAACTGGCGGTGCCGGGAGTGCGCGCCTTGGAGCCGTATCAGCCTGGGAAGCCGATCGAGACCCTGGAGCGCGAGTATGGTGTGCGCAACGCGATCAAGCTCGCCTCGAATGAAAATCCCTTGGGGCCAAGTCCGCGCGCCATCGCGGCGATAAAGGAAGCGCTGCCGACGATCGCGCGTTATCCCGACGGTGCGGCGGTGGGGCTACGCGCGGCATTGGCGCAACACCTCAACGTTGCACCGGAACAAATCACGCTCGGCAATGGCTCGAACGATATTTTGGAACTCGCAGCGCGCACCTTCGCGCGTGCCGGCGATGAGGTGATTTTCTCGGCGCATGCCTTTGCGGTTTATCCGATCGTTACGCAAGCCGTCGGCGCAACCGCGGTGGTCACGCCCGCCTGCGACTGGGGCTACGACCTCGACGCGATCGCGGCACGCGTAAATGCAAAGACGAAATTAATTTTTATTGCGAATCCGAATAATCCGACCGGGACCTGGCTCACGCGCAGCGCACTGGAAAATTTTTTAAACGCATTGCCGGCGCGCGTGATCGTGGTGTTGGACGAGGCGTATTTCGAGTACGTCGCCGAGCCGGATTATCCCGACGGGCTGGCGCTGGTGGCGCGGTTCCCGAATATCATCGTCGCGCGGACCTTTTCCAAAATCTATGGCTTGGCTGGATTGCGCATCGGTTACGGTGTCTCGAGCCACGACATCGCGCAATTATTCAATCGTGTGCGCCAGCCATTCAACGTCAATAGCTTGGCGCAAGCGGCGGCCCTGGCGGCGCTATCCGATGTGGCGCATGTCGAGCGCAGTCGCGCGAATAATCTCGCCGGCATGAAGCAGCTCACGGACGCATTTGCGGCGATGCAGCGGCGCTATATCCCATCGGTAGGTAACTTTGTCTGCGTGCACGTCGGCGCGGCCGCGGGGATTTACGAGGCGCTATTGCGTCGCGGCGTCATCGTGCGACCGGTTGCGAATTACGCCATGCCGGAATATCTGCGTATTACCGTGGGGACGCCGGAAGAAAACATGCGCTGCATCGAGGCGCTGCGCGCCGCACTGCATGATTAAAAAGCTCCTGATTATCGGCGTCGGGCTAATCGGTGCCTCGTTTGCACGCGCGCTCAAGCGCGCCGGCGTGGTGCACGAAGTCGTCGGCATCGGCCGCAGCCAAGACAACTTGGCGACGGCGAAGCGGCTCGGTGCGATCGATCGCAGCGCCGATTCTTATGCGGCGGCGCACGACGCCGACGTCGTCTTGATTGCGGTTCCGGTCGGCGCGGTATCGTCGGTCTTACAATCCTTGGCGCCGCATTTGCGCGACGATAGTGTCGTTACCGATGTCGGCAGCGTGAAGCAACCGATCATCGAAGCCGCGCATAAGATTTTAGGGATACATGCCGCGCGCTTTGTGCCCGGGCATCCGATCGCGGGCACCGAGCATTCCGGCGCGGAAGCGAGCGACGCCGCGCTGTTTAACACCAAGCGTGTAATCCTCACACCGTCGACCACAACCGATCCGAGCGCCGTCGCGCTGGTGCGCAGTCTCTGGCAAGCCGGCGGTGCGATGGTGAGCGAAATGGAGGCCGGTTTGCACGATCGCGTGTTCGCCTTAACCAGTCACTTACCGCATGTGTTGGCCTATGCCATGGTGAATAGCCTGATCGCAGGCGGTCGCACCCATGCGATCGATTTATTTGCCTTCGCCGCGAGTGGATTTCGCGATTTCACGCGCATCGCCTCGAGCGATCCGACGATGTGGCGCGATATTTGTGTCGCCAATCGCCCGGCATTGATTCAGGCGATGGACCAGTACCGCGCCGAACTCGATCGCGTGATGGATGCGATCGAGCGCGGCGATAGCGCGGCCTTAGAGCGCTTCTTTACCGAGGCAAAGCAGGCACGCGACCGTTATTTCCCACACGAGTCATCATGAGCACGCCAGAATTCGATTTCATCGTCGCACCCGGCGGCACGCTGCGCGGTCACGTGCGCGTGCCGGGAGACAAGTCCATTTCGCATCGTAGTGTCATGCTTGGTGCGCTGGCGCAGGGCACGACTGAAATTACCGGCTTGCTCGAAGGCGAAGACGTGCTGTGCACCTTGGCGGCGTTTCGCGCCATGGGTGTGCGCGCCGAAGGTCCGCAGCGCGGCGCGTTAACGGTGCACGGCGTCGGCATGCGCGGTCTACAGGCGCCACGCGCGCCGTTGGACATGGGCAATTCCGGTACCGCGATGCGACTATTGAGCGGACTCTTATCCGGGCAAAGTTTTTCCAGCGAGCTGACCGGCGACGCCTCATTACAAAAACGGCCGATGGCACGAGTCGCTACACCGCTGAATCAAATGGGCGCGCAGATCGAAACGCGACCCGGCGGCTTACCGCCGTTACGGATCCATGGTAGCGGCGCATTGCGCGCGATTGATTACGTCATGCCGATGGCGAGCGCGCAGGTGAAGTCGGCGATATTGCTTGCGGGTTTGTACGCCGATGGCGTCACACGCGTAACCGAGCCGGCACCGACGCGCGATCACACCGAGCGTATGTTGCGTGGCTTTGGGTACGACGTGCAGGTCGACGGCAATCAGATCAGCCTGCGCGGCGGCGGTACATTGCGCGCGACGCGTATCGATGTGCCGGCGGATATTTCCTCGGCGACTTTTTTTATCGTCGGGGCGACGATCGCGCGCAATGCCGAGGTGGTATTAACCCATGTCGGCATCAACCCGACGCGCATCGGGGTCATTAATATTTTGCGACGCATGGGCGCATCGATCGAAATCGAAAACGCGCGCGAGGTCGGTGGCGAACCGGTGGCGGATTTGCGTGTGCGCAGCGCCGCCTTGCGCGGCATCGAGATCCCCGAGGACCAGGTGCCGCTCGCGATCGACGAGTTCCCGGCGATTTTTATCGCCGCCGCCTGCGCCCAAGGCGAGACGGTATTAACCGGCGCCGAGGAACTGCGCGTCAAGGAAAGCGATCGTATTGCGGTCATGGCGACCGGCCTGCGGGCGGTCGGTATCGCGGCGCAGGAAACGCCCGATGGCATGCGTATTCGCGGTGGCGCGATGCAGGGCGGCGAGGTCGATAGCCATACCGATCATCGCATCGCGATGGCGTTTGCCGTCGCCGGGCTACGTGCCGCGGCGCCGATCACGATTCGCCGGTGTAAAAATGTCGCCACCTCGTTCCCCGGCTTTGCCGAATTGGCGCGCGGCCTGGGCCTCGGTATCCAGGTTAAGTGACGGTCGGTATGCCTCCGGTGGTGGCGATCGACGGGCCGAGCGGGTCTGGCAAGGGCACGGTCGCACTGCGGGTCGCCCAGGCGCTCGGCTGGCATTATCTCGATAGCGGCGCGATTTACCGTGCGCTGGCCCTCGCGACCGAATCGCAAGGCCTGGCGGCGGACGACATTGCGGGTCTAACCGCGGCGGCACAGCGCCTGGCACTCGCGTTTTCCCCGGCGGTCGACGGTGTGGCGGTATGGGTCGAGGGGCGCGATGTGACCGATCTCATCCGTAGTGAAGCCTGTGGCAATCGGGCGTCCCAAATCGCCGCCATTCCCTCAGTGCGGGCGGCTTTGCTCCAAAAACAGCGCGATTTTCGCCAAGCGCCGGGTCTGGTAGCCGACGGCCGCGACATGGGCACCACCGTGTTCCCCGATGCCCCCTATAAATTCTTTTTGACGGCGACCGCGCAGGCACGTGCCGAGCGGCGCTATAAACAGTTGAAGGGCAAGGGCTTCGATGTTAACCTTCCGCGGCTTTTAGGGGAGATTCAAGAACGTGATGCCCGGGATGCGGCGCGAGTGGCCTCACCACTTAAGCCCGCTTCCGATGCCCAGATCCTGGACACCTCAGCGCTCAATATCGATGAGGTTGTAGGGCATATCCTGGGGCACCTGCGGCCGCGCCGCTAGCGTTCGGATCTCACATTTAACCTGACCCGCAACCAGTGCTGCGGACTCATTCGGGCCAAGGCGCCCTTTATCTTTCAGGAATACCCATCATCCATGACCGAGAGTTTCGCCGAATTATTTGAACAGAGTTTAAAACAAGCCAATAACATGAAGTCCGGTGAGTTGATCACCGGTGAAGTGGTCCACGTGGATGACGATGTCGTTATCGTCAATGCCGGTCTGAAGTCCGAGGGTGTGATCCCGGCCGAGCAATTCCGCGGTGCCAATGGCGAGCTGACGGTCAAAGTCGGCGATCAAGTCGAAGTCGTCATGGAACACGTCGAAGACGGCTTCGGTCAGACCCGCCTGTCGCGCGAAAAGGCCCAACGCGTCAAGGCCTGGGACGTATTGGAGAAGGCTTACGAAGCCCAGTCGATCGTCACCGGCATCATGACCGGCAAGGTCAAAGGCGGTTTCACCGTCGCCATCGACAGCGTGCGCGCCTTCCTTCCCGGATCCTTGGTCGATGTGCGCCCAG
>CAZCAK010000016.1:0-13640 GCA_964496605.1 uncultured Acidiferrobacteraceae bacterium
ACGCGATTTACTGGAAGAGTTCCAGCGCGAACATGCAGCGGGAGTAAAACGATGAGTAAGATCCTACAAGAACTGGAAAGTGCCTATAAAGAACGCGCCGTGCCGGAGTTCGGACCGGGCGATACGGTAACGGTGTACGTGAAGGTCGTCGAAGGTGAGCGTGAACGTCTGCAGGCCTTCGAAGGCATGGTGATTGCGCGGCGCAATCGCGGCGCCAATTCCTCATTCACCGTGCGCAAGGTTTCGTACGGCGAAGGCGTGGAACGTGTATTTCCGCTGCATAGCCCCAGCGTCGCGAAGATCGAGGTCAAGCGTCGCGGTCTAGTACGCCGCGCCAAGCTGTACTTCTTGCGCGATCTAGCCGGTAAGGCAGCGCGTATTCGCGAAAAGGTATAACGCGCAATCCCCGTGCGCACCCCGTGCGACCTCGCGGTCGCACGGGGTTTTTTATTTAGCCTGCCATCAAGTTGCATGCGGTGTAGGAAAGGCTCTTATAATGGGCTTATGCTCGCCCGTACTGGACTCGAAGCCGCAGCCGACGCAACTGTTATCGCGGCACCGTTTGCGCGTTTGGCGTTATTAACTCAGGACGATCGGCTGATTTCCCTCAATATCGTTGCGGATGCACCGCTACGCGCAGCGCGCAGCGCCATCGCGCGCGAGGCCGTCGCGCAATTACGTGCCTATTTTAAAGACCCGCATCACCGCTTCGATGTGCCGCTCCTGCTTGAAGGCACTGCGTTCCAGCGGCGTGTATGGCAGGCGCTGCAGAGAATTCCAGTCGGAAAGGTGCGCAGCTATTCCGCCTTAGCCAACTCGCTCGCATCCGGCGCGCGCGCAATCGGCAATGCCTGTCGCGCAAACCCAATCGCGGTTATCGTGCCTTGTCATCGCGTCGTTAGCGCCAGCGGTATGGGTGGCTTTATGGGCAAAACCGGTGGCGCGCCGCTGCAGTTCAAACAGGCCTTGCTGGCGCACGAACACGCCGATGGCTAATTCGGCGGACGATCGTTCGCTCATCGCGCATTTTATCGATGCGCTGACCGGCGAAGCCGGCCTTCGACCCAATACGCTCGCGGCTTACGCGAGCGACTTGGCGCATTTTTTATTGTGGCTCGAAGGACGCGCCACCAGACTTACGCAAGTCGCGGCCAGCGACATTCGCGCTTATCTCGATCATCTGCAACGGCAGGGGCGCAGTGCCCGCAGCGTTGCGCGCCTCGGTTCCAGCCTGCGCCGTTTTTACGGACACCTATTGCGCCTACGTCGCATCGAGCGCGATCCGACGAGTGATATCGCATCGCCGAAGCTGGCGCGTGCTTTGCCGAAATCCCTGAGCGAAGCCGAGGTTGAACGTCTCTTGCAAGCGCCGCTAGTCACGAGCGCGCATGGGCTGCGCGACCGCGCGATGTTGGAAACACTTTATGCGACCGGCATGCGCGTATCGGAGTTGGTCAATCTGGAAGTTGCGCAAATCAATCTTGCCGCGGGCGTCGCGCGCATTATCGGTAAGGGTGATAAAGAGCGTTTGGTGCCGCTTGGGGAGGAGGCGATCGATTGGCTGCAGCGCTATCTGCGCGAGGCGCGTGCGAGTCTGCTGGGTGCACGCACGAGCGCGGCCTTGTTTCCCGGCAACCGTGCGACGGCAATGACGCGGCAGGCGTTTTGGCAATCGATCAAGCGTTACGCCAGCGCTGCGGATATTAAGAAGCCGCTATCGCCGCACACCTTGCGCCATGCCTTCGCAACGCACCTGCTGAATCACGGCGCCGATTTGCGGGTGGTGCAAATGCTCTTGGGTCATGCCGACTTGTGGACCACCCAGATCTATACGCAAGTCGCGCGCGAACGCCTCAAGACCTTGCCCGCACAGCATCATCCACGGGGATAAGGTTGCGGCAATCCCGCGAAGCGGAACGCGCTGCGTGTACGGCGTACTGGAGGCAATGCGATTTAAAACAGAGACGGGTCGCCCTAGAGGTAATATCGATGCACGTCTTCGATTTCGTCTTCGTGTAATACGAACGCCTCGACACCGCTGAGTTTGGCATAGCCCAATACGAGCGCAATGTTCCGCACGACACCCGACCAGTTCAAGGCCGCTACCCGTCGCGCCAGGAGTTCTTCCAATTGGCGCCCCAGCAGTTTGTATTCCTTCTTTAAAATTGATAACGAATAAAAGTAGTCCAGCGCGAAATAACCCGTGACCGCGACGCCGGCGTACAACCACCACGCCGGTTGATACAACACTAACCAAAAGCTTGCGATCGCGGCGAGCGCGGCGAACGCGATATTACCGTAGCGCCGCGACTGCTGTGCCGCGCGCCGATTGTTTACCAGCGCGCGACGCAGTTCCGCTTCGGTATCGCGTGAATGAATACTGTGTCCGAGATGTAATTGACGCAAGACCGCCAGCAATTTCAATAGACGCTGCGCGTGATGCGGTTGGTCGATACCGATGCGATCCATTTCGCGGCGGCGCTCGTCGCAGAAGTGACGGTAGTCCGGCGTCGGTGCCGGTTCCGCAGTTTGATCGATGGCGTGGTTAAACACGTAACGCAGTTCCAATATGTCCGCCACCGCCAGCGGAAAGCGCAGCCCGAGCAATTTGCGATAGAACGAACCAAACTCATCCGGCGCTGCCGGGAGCTTGTTGAGGCCATCGCTAATGGGTTTAGTGTGGGAATCGACAGTCATAGGGAACGTATGAACAGATGAGGGCGCATTATAAACCGTCTGGCCGGGCGATGCGACTTAAGTAGGATAGCAACAACGAGTTGAAGTATAAGGCCCGCGAACGGCATGCTCGTAAAACTGAGTAGGCACTCGCAGGCATTCTTCGGCTCGGGAAATGACGTTGAACGATTTGAGTGTAGCAGCCGATTGCCGCGGTGCCAGGCGCGTCAGCGATTAGGGACTGCCTCGGCGCTGGCAACGACGGTCGGTTTTGCGCGCATCGCCAAGATGCCACCGGTGCACACGAGCGCGATGCCGATGAACGATATGAAGTCGAGACGTTCGTTCCACAGCCAGTTACCGCTCAGTCCGGCAAATACCACGGTGATATAGATGAACGGGCCGACTTGCGCCGCCGGTGCGAGCGCATAGGCGCGCGTCATCGCGAGCTGTGCCGCGGTGGCGCAAGTCCCCATAACGATCAGCAGTAACCACAACTCCGGTGCCGGCGTGCGCCAGGTCCAAAACAAAGGCACCGCGGACACCGCGGTCGCGATGGCGCTGAAATAAAACACGATGCGTGTGGTTGGTTCGGTATGCGTCAGGCGTCGGATGCTGACCATCGCGAGCGCTGCGAATAAGCCGGCGCACAGGCCGATGACGGCGGTAGCGCGAAATAATTCGGCGCTCGGTTTTAGAATCAAAATGACGCCGCCAAAGCCGATCGCGATTGCCCACCGCACCGCGCGCGTGGTCGGCTCGCGTAGCCACACCGCGGCAATGAAGGGAATGAACAGCGGAGTGGAATAATTGAGCAATACTGCCTCCGCGAGCGGCAGATGTGCCAAGGCATAGAAGAAACAATACATCGCGGCGAGTCCGGCAAGGCTGCGTGTGAGATGTGATTGCAGGCGTCGCGTTGCTAAATGTGGGATGCCGTTGCGCAACAGATAGGGCAAGAGCGCCAAGAGACCGATGGCGCTACGAAAGAATACAATATTTTCGTTCGGCAGCGTTTGTGCGAGCATTTTGATCGCGACGCCCATGATCGCGAATAAAAAGCCGGATAGCAGCATTAGGGCCGCGCCGCGTTTAATGTCGTGACGCTGCAAGTGCGGAAGTTTTTTAAGGTTCGGACTTAAGGCTTGGCTTGCGGTAATAGTAACCGTCGGCCCAATTGAGACTGAGTTCGCGGCGGGCGTCGGCCTCGCATTGATTGATCTGCGCGCGGCCGTAGTAATGACCTTGCCCCCAATTGACACCGATGTCGCGCAAGATCGCCGCCTGACGTTCAGTCTCGACGTATTCCGCCAGCGTGATCAATTGCAATTCGCCGGCAATGTTCTGAATACCGTTGACGATGGCGCGCACCTTCGGCTCTTCGATGCGGCGAATAAGTTTGCCGTCGATTTTGAGATAAGACACCGGCAGATCGGCGAGATATTGGAACGAAGAGTAGCCGCTGCCGAAATCGTCCAAGGCCAGCCGCAGGCCGCAATCGAGAAACGGTTCCAGTGTACGCCGCGTTGCATCCAAATTGCTGATCAGTTCGCGTTCCGTAACTTCTATGACAAAGGGTTTTTTTCGCGGCCGACCGTGTTCATCCATGCAATGCAATTTTGTCCAGTTCAGCATTTCCTTCAACACCGCCGGGTGACGCAGCAAATCACCTGAGATATTGATGAAATAGGTAATATCGCTTTGGGTCGCAGCCGAGCGATTAAAGGCGCTGAGTACGATCGTGCGATCGATTTTATGGCTCAGATGAAATTGACTGGCGGCATCGATGAAATCTTCTGCGGCGATAACCTTGCCGTCAGTGGTGACGATGCGGGCCAGCGCCTCTTCCGCCACCGTTTCGCCGGTGCGGATATCGACGATGGGTTGATACGCCGGCATGACGCGGTCCTCGCGTAAAGCCGTTTCCAACATGGTGCCCATGGCAAATAGCGGCTGAGTCACTTCGTTGGCGCCGACGACGCGATTGCGTCCGCTGTTTTTCGCGTGGATCAGTGCTTCGTCGGCGGCGATTAACAGCGCGTCGAGTTCGGTGCGGTCGTGCGGATAACAGGCGACGCCGAAGCTTGCGGTGACGTTGATCAGATGACCGTCGATCGCGACGATCGCGGTTTCCAGTGCATGGCGCAGCGCCTCTGCCAGACCGCGCACTCGAAACGGGTCGGCGTCGAGTGCCACGCACATGAACTCGTCGCCGCTCCAGCGGCCGAAGCGGCCGTGTGCCGCAAACGCCTTCTTTGCGATTTCAATCACGCGGTCCAATACGATATCGGCGCGTTCGTGGCCGAAGCGCGTGTTGACCAGCTTGAAGCGATCGATACTAAAAAGGATGACCCCAAACGGTGCGCCAGTGCGGCGCCCGCGTGCGACGGCTCCCCTTAGGGTTTTCTGTAATCCGGCACGGTTCATCGAAATTTTTTTGGTAAGGGCACGCGGCCTCATGCTACGCGCCAGGGAGCTCCTGCCCATCACTGCATTCCCTGTAGAAAACTGTGGTTAGAATAAACAAAAGCCGATTATTTCGCCAGAAATCATTTGAGCAATCCGCGTAAGTTCGCCAGATGCGTTGTGCCTTTGCTTTGGCGTTGTTCCGCGGTTTCCTGCTCGCGGCCTTGCCACTGCAAATCGTCGCGCGGCAATTCCGTCAGGAATCGGCTCGGCTCGCAATCGCGCGTCTCGCCGTAGCGCCGGCGCTGCGTCGCATAGGAAAAACTCAAGGTCTTGCGTGCACGCGTAATACCGACATAGGCCAAGCGCCGCTCTTCTTCGACGTCGTTCGCCTCGATGCTATTGCGATGCGGCAACAGTTCTTCTTCCATGCCGACGATGAATACGTGATCGAACTCTAGTCCCTTGGCCGCGTGCAGCGTCATGAGCGCCACTTGATCGCCGCCTTGTTCGTCGTCGCGCTCGAGTAGACCGATGACACTCAGTTTGCCGACGACCGCCGCAAGGCTCGTCTCGCTGTCTTGGCGCGCGAGACGTTCGATCCAAGCGGTCAGTTCGCGCACGTTCTCCAGGCGGCGATCGGCGGCGGTGGCATCGTCGCAAATTTCCTGCAGCCATTGTGCATAATCGACATCGACGATTAATTGGCGCGCGACCGCAGCCGCATCTTCCTGTTCGTCGATGGCGCGTTCCGACAACTGCGCGAGCCAATCGGCGAAACGCCGTAGTGGCGTCAGCTGCCGTGCGTTCAGAGTCGCGGCGATGTCGGAACTTAACGCCGCAGCGAAAAGGCTCTCGCCGCGCGTTTGTGCGCATTGCGCCAGCTTCTCGAGTGTGGCCGGGCCGATTTCGCGCCGCGGTGTATTCACTACGCGTAAAAATGCGGCGTCGTCGTCCGGGTTCGACAATAGCCGTAGGTATGCCATCACATCGCGCACCTCGGTGCGTTCGAATAATGATAAGCCACCGCTGAGATAATACGGTACGTGCTGCTCGCGTAAGGCCTTCTCGAACGGGCGGGCCTGGTGGTTACTGCGATAGAGCAGGGCGTATTGCGCAAAGGCAGTGCGGTGCACGAACTTGTGATGCAGTAATTGCGCGACGACCTGTTCCGCCTCATGCTCCTCGTTGCGTGTCGCGACCACCCGCAAGGGATCGCCGTTACCGAGATCGCTCCACAATTTTTTGTCGAATAGATGCGAGTTGTTAGCAATGAGTGTGTTCGCCGCCTTCAAAATGCGACCCATGGAGCGATAGTTCTGTTCCAGCTTGACCAGCTTGAGATGCGGGAAGTCGTGTTGCAGTTGTTGCAGGTTTTGCGGTTGTGCGCCGCGCCAGGCATAGACCGATTGATCGTCGTCGCCGACTGCGGTGAAGCAACCGGCCTCGCCGACCAGTAATTTCATCAGGGCGTATTGCGTCGCATTGGTATCTTGGTACTCATCGACTAACAAATGGCGCACGCGTTGTTGCCAGCGTGCACGCAGCGCGGCATCTTGTTGCAGCAAGCGTACCGGTTGCAGCACGAGGTCGTCGAAGTCACAGGCGTTGTACGCCAATAGGTGCCGTTGATAGTCGGGATACACCCGTGCCGCCGCGGCCGCGACCGGGTCGGTGTGCGGCTGCTGCAGCACCGCGCTCGGTTCTTGCATCGCATTTTTCCATTGCGAGATTTTCCAGTGCACGCGCTCAGCGAGCGTATTGTCCACACTTAAGGTTTTGCGCATGAGTTCGCGCACCAGCGTTTGGCTGTCTTCACTGTCGAAAATCGAGAAGCCCGGTTTATAGCCCAGCGCGCGCCCTTCGCCGCGCAGAAATTTGAGGCCCCACAAATGGAATGTAGAAATGTTGAGCCCGCCGACGGAGGTGCCGGCGAGCAATTGCGTAATGCGCTGCTTCATTTCGCGTGCCGCCTTATTGGTAAAGGTGACCGCGACGATTTCGTTCGGCTTGAGACCTTGCTGTAGAAGCCAGGCGATTTTGTGAGTAATGACGCTGGTTTTACCGCTGCCAGCGCCCGCCAATACCAAGAGCGGTCCGGTGGCATAGCGTACGGCTTCGATTTGACGGGAATTGAGTGGGGTCGTGCCGGACTTCATGAACGCGCGCCATTCTAAACGCTCGCGCCCAGAAAGCACGGTAAGTTTGTGGTTGACCCCGGTTTTGTTTTGGGAATATATTCCCAAAAATGTCCGACACCTTTACGAGCTTAACTGCAGCGGTGGCGATGCTGTTGCGACCATTAGTGCGCATGTTGCAGCGTTCCGGCGTCCCTTATTCAGTATTCGCGGATATCGCCAAACGTACCTATGTCGAAGTGGCGCAAGAACAGTTCCTTCTCCCGGGTCGCAAGCAATCGGTGTCGCGGATTTCGATTCTGACCGGACTTACCCGCAAGGAGGTATCCCGTTTACAGACCTTGCCATGTATTGCCGGTAGCGATGCCTTGGATCGCTATAACCGCGCCGCACGCGTGATCGCCGGTTGGGTACGTGACCGCGAATTTTCTAGCGCCGACGGTCCCTGCGAGTTACCGCTCCACGCGCAAGGCGTTCCGAACTTCGCCGCCTTGGTGCGGCGTTATAGCGGCGATATGCCGCCGCGCGCCATGCTCGACGAATTGCAACGCGTGGGCGCGGTCGAGTGTGTCAACGATTCCGTGCGCCTGGTTGGGCGCGCCTACGTGCCGCGCAGCGGCGAACATGAAAAGTTGGCAATTCTGGGCAGCGATGTCGCAGATCTGATTAATACCATCGATCACAATATCTGCACCATCGATCGCAGCATCTGCGGAGCGCCGCCGCGATTCCAGCGCAAGGTGGCCTACGATAACTTGCCGATGCATGCCCTCACCGATTTGCGGGCCTTAAGTCGCGAGCGCGGTCAGGCCTTGATCGAGGATCTGGATCGCGCATTTGCGCGCGCCGATCGTGATACCAATCGCGCCCAGCGTGGTACTGGGCGAGTGCGCGCCGGCGTCGGCGTTTATTACTTCGAAGAGACCGTGGGGACCGACTGATGCTCCGTGTTCCATCGCTTGCGGTGATATTCGGGTGCGGCATGCTGGGTGCCTGCGGCAGCCCGGATGGCGGCGGTACCGGTGGCACCGGTATGGCCACCGTCACGCGGGAAGTGCAAAACATCGGGGCCATCAGCGCCAAGAGTGGCAGTAACACCAATATCAACGTCAGCGTAAAAGGAGTACGGTTTGACACGGCGCAAGCGACAATCACGCGCGAAGGCCTCCCGAGTAAGGCGGCCGATTTGCGTAATGGTATGGTCGTCACGGTGCAGGGTGTGGTCGACGATGCGAACGACGGTCGTGCCGCCGGCATCGCGTATCGCGATCGCGTACGCGGCACGCTGACCGCGATCGATGCGACGCATTTTCAATTGACGGTGCTCGGCCAATCCGTGACGGTCGATCGCGATACCAATATCGTCGACGAGTCCACGCAGGCGCCGCTTGAGTTCACACATCTCGCCAGCGGGGATTATTTGGAAGTCAGTGGATTCGCCGATGCGCAAAACCGCGTGCTAGCGACGTACATCGGGCGCAAACCGCCGGTGGCGAACTATGAAGTCAAAGGTGCGGTTAGTCAGCTCGATACCGGTGCGAAACGCTTTCGCATTGGCGGTCTGACGGTTAAATATGATTATTACGACGACAATGCCGATGATGTGCGTCTCACGAACGGTATTCCGGTAATGGTAAGCGGCGATCAATTCGATGCCCATGATTCGGTATTGATTGCGCGACAGGTGGCTGGCGAGTCTAGCAATCTGCATTACGACGACGGCGACGAGGAAGCAGAGATTGAAGGTGTAGTGACCGCGGTGTTAAGCGGCGATCGCTTCCTGCTTTATCAAGAGGCCGTGCAAACGCAGCCGAGCACGGTATTCCGGAACGGGCCGGTCAAGCTCAACGACCGCATTACCGTCCGCGGGAAAATCGACGCCGACAACGTCTTGCTCGCGGACGAAATCGAAATTCATTAGCGGCCGCGGCTACAAGGTGATGGCCTGTAGCTGTGGTATATATTCCTCCGGCGCGGGGAAGTCGCTGAGATCCTTCGCGATGGCGGCGCGCAAGAACGAGTCGACCCACCAATAAATATCGTAGTCGCGCACCGAGCGGCGTAGCTTGCGCATCGCCGAGCGTCGCTCGCTCGGCGGTGTGTGGAATGCGCGGAAGATGGCGTCGGCAACGCCCTCGGCGCTGTAGGGATTCACCAAAAACGCGCCGCGTTGTAACTGCGAAGCGGCACCGGCGAATTCGCTTAATATCAGTAAACCGGTTTCGTCGATATTGGCGGCGCAATATTCCTTGGCGACGAGATTCATACCATCCTTCAGTGGCGTCACCAGCGCGATGGAGGCGGCGCGGTAGTACGCCAATAATTCTTCGCGCGTGAGATTGCGAAAAATATAATGAATCGGCACCCAGCCGCTCTGCGTGAACTGACCATTGATTTCGCCGACGCGGCGCTCGATGTCCATTTTGAGCTCGTGGTAGCGCGGGATATCTTCGCGGCTCGGTACCGCGACCTGGATCAGGGTTACGCGGCGATGTAGCTCCGGATAGCGCTGGAGTAGATTGCGAAACGCCTCGAAGCGATCCGCGATCCCTTTGGTATAGTCGAGGCGATCGATACCAAGAATGATTTGGCGGTCGCGTAGATCTTGGTGCAGTTGTTCGGTGCGCACCGTTACCTCGCTGCTCGCGGCACGCTTGGCGAACTCGTTGTAGTCGATACCGATGGGAAATGCCCCGATGCGCACCTCGCGCGTACCGAGGCGTGCCGTAATCACCTGACCCTTGCCGATCAAGGTCACGTCCGGAATCAAGGTGCGCACGCATTGAATGAAGTTGCGCCGATCGCGCAGCGTTTGGAAACCGATTAGGTCGTATTCCAATAGCGCATGCAGCATCTGAAAACGCCATGGCAGTTTCAGGAAGATATCCAGCGGCGGAAACGGAATATGCAGAAAAAATCCTACCCGCGCGCGTAGTCCCATCTGATGCAATTCCTTGGCGACGTTGATCAAGTGATAGTCGTGAACCCAGATGAAATCTTCCGGCTTGTAGTTGCGCGCCACAATGCGCGCGAATTTCCGATTTACCTCTTCATAGGTGCGCCAATAGCTCGGATCGAAGTTGCAGTGCGATTGCAGGTCGTGGAACAGCGGCCAGATAATCTCGTTGGAGAAGCCCTGATAAAATTTTTCCTTTTCCTCAGTATTGAGTACCACCGGCTTGAGGGTATAACCCGAGTCGCGGGTCGCGGTCGCGAGGATTTGATCGATGTCCGGAATTTCGTTTTCCGCCGAACCGGGCCAGCCGATCCACATGCCGCCACGATTGCGTAGTACTGGCGCGAGCGCACTCACCAAGCCGCCGGCGCCGGGTTTTAAGGTCCATCGATCGTTCGTGCGCGTGAGCACGAACGGCAGGCGATTCGATACCACGACCAGGCGATTGCCGGCGGGTTCGTGCTCCAGTTCAAAATAGGCGTCATTCATGCGTGGGCATCCTTGGCCGCCGCGGTCTGCGGCAGGCGTTGTGTGTGGGCGGTCGCGTGGTGAGCGAATTCGATTCCATCAGCGTGGAATCGTTGAAAGATGGCGAGGTTGATGTCTTGTTGGGCATCGAGATACAACAGATGATCGCCGCGATCGACGAAGTAGGCGACCTCGAAGATCAGCGCGAAGTCACGCATCTCCTTGAAATGCGCGCTGGCAAAGCGCACGTGCTGTTGACGGTTGACGATTTCTTTCAAAATCGCCGGCACCTGACGTAGGGTTTCGTGACGATTTTCGTAAGTCAGTGATAGATGAAATACGACGCGTCGCTCCTGCATGCGTTTGAGATTGCGAATGCGGCTCTTCAGCAGATCCGCGTTGGAAAAAATAATTTGCTCGCCGAAGACACTGCGTAGGCGCGTGGTTTTGAGGCCAATGTGTTCCACCTTGCCCATAAAATCGTCGACCACGATGAAATCGCCGATGACGAACGGCTTGTCGAGCATGATCGACAGCGAGGCGAATAAGTCGCCGAGAATATTTTGCACCGCGAGCGCGACCGCGATGCCGGTGATACCGAGGCCGGCGATCAGTGCAGTGATGTTAACGCCCATATTATCGAGCGCCAGCATCACGATCATGCCCCACAACAGCAGGCGGCCGAAGTAACCGAGTGCCGCAATTGTGGTCGTGCCCTCGGAGTTATTGGCGATATGCCGTGCGGTGTGGCGCGTCACCCAAAAATCGATGCTGGCGTTGCCGAGCATCGCGAGTTGCGCCAGTAGTGCAATCACCATCACGAGATAAATCAAATGCGCCGCGCGCGCCGGAATGTCGAGCAATAACGAGGTGAGATAAACGGCGAGTGCGATAAAAAAGAAGCTTCGCAGGCGCCGCACCAACTCCACTACGATATCGTCAAGGATGATGCGCGTACGTTGCGCCGATTTGCCGAGGCGTTCGACCAATAGCGATTTAAGCAGCTGCAAGCCGAGCACGATGGCGACGACAACCGCCGCCGCCGCCAACCAGGCGGTTAGCGAGTTACCGTAATAAACCGTCTCCAAGACTTTCATCACGTCGTTGCGTCATGCCAACGATGCAAGAAGGTCATGAGTTCGCCCGGTGGTGTCAGCCAGAGATCCGCTGCGGTTGCGCGGTAGTGCGGGCGTACTAAGACGCCGAGGCCACGGCCTTTGATGGCGCGAAATGCGTCCTCGTCGGTGTTGTCGTCACCGAGATAGGCGACGGCGTGACGTTGGGGTAATTCGTTCAGCACCGTCCGTACCGCCGCACCTTTATCGTTACCGCGAATGCATAACTCGATACCGCCATCGAACGGCAAAACGCGATAATGTCGGTCGCTGCTCAATTCTTGCCATTGGCGGCGCACGGTCGATTCGATATGTATCTGTGCGGCGGCATCGAGGCCGCGCCAGTGCAGCGCTAGGCTCGCTGGTTTACGTTCGCAATAATCGCCCAAATCGGCGGCGACAATCGCGCGGTAGGCGCGTTCGAGCCCCGCGACCGTCGCGGTATCGAGCGGTTCACAACGATAATCGCCATTTGCGAGCAGACGCTCGTGTCCATGGGAGGCCCAGATTTCCGGCAAGGGATCGAACGGCAGCAGCGGTAAAAGATCTTGGGTCCAGCGACCGCTGATGATCACGACCCGCGTATGTGCCGCGGCGAGGATCGATTGAACGATCTCTTGGATCTGTGGATACGGCACCGAGCGATTGCGGTCGACGTGAAACGGCGCCAGGGTGCCGTCGTAGTCGAGCAGTAAGGCGCGCGCAGGAACCGTGCGCAGCTCGTCGAAAAAACGATCGAGTAAGAAGTCTTGGCTGAGTAGTTCCATCTATCGTTTTGGCAGTCGTCACCTTGCGGTGCACGGACCCGTATTGTGCCAAACGCAGCCACACCGGCACTTGAACCTAAAGTCCTAGCACGGTCGCTCTTCGGGTGCTGTTTACAGCGAGCGGCGCGGCTGCGCATACTGCGGTCGTCCATGCGTACCTTCGCTTCGATCCGCGGTGTCTGGCCGCTTTGCCTGCTCCTGGCCCTAGTGTCGACCGCCATTACGCGCGCCGAAGGTGCGGAAACCGCGCCGGCCTGGCTACCACAGTTGTTGCAGCGCTACCACATACCGGCAAGCGGCTTCAGCCTTTACGTTCAATCGATCGACGGCAATGAGGGTTATTGGGCTTTTAGCGCCGATACGCCACGCAATCCGGCATCGACTATGAAATTATTAACCACCCTTGCCGCGGTGGAGGAATTAGGTCCGGCCTATACCTGGAAGACCGAGGCCTATGTAAATGGCGAGGTGCGCAGCGGGCACCTTGACGGCGATGTGTACATCAAGGGTTACGGCGATCCTTATCTCATCACCGAGTCGTTTTGGTCCTTATTGAATGGGCTGCGTCAGTCGGGCATACGCGAAATCGGCGGTGACCTGGTTCTCGACGCGAGTTATCTGCAACCGGATCAAGCCGATCCAAGCGATTTCGACGGCCAAGGGACGCGCGCCTATAACGCCATGCCCTCGGCGCTGTTATTGAATTTCCAAACGATCAATTTGCGGTTCGTACCGAATCCCCGGCTGCGCAAACTGCAGGTCATTGCCGATCCGCATCCGGATAATCTCACGATTGATAACCGCGCCAAACTGAGCAGCGGTTTTTGCGGCAATTGGGGCAAGAAACTCAATCTGCAGTTGCTGCATCAAGGTACGCGGCACAGCATTCGCGTCACCGGTAAATATCCTGCCGCATGTGGCGAGCACGAGATCTATCGCGTACTGAGCGACGCGCCGGACTATATCTTCGGCGTATTCAAATCGCTCTGGCAACAGTTAGGCGGTAGTCTTGCCGGTGGTTTGCGTGAGGCGACGCTGCCTGGCGATGCCGAACGCGCCTTTAGCGTCGATTCGCGTCCGTTGGCGGATATTCTGCGTAGCATTAATAAGTACA
>CAZCAK010000017.1:0-13586 GCA_964496605.1 uncultured Acidiferrobacteraceae bacterium
CCGGCGCGTCTACCAGTTCCGCCACCCCGGCACGCGAGAGAGTATAACGACTCCCCAGCGGCAAACACAACCAAGAACGCAGCCTATGCGCAAATCGGATTTTCATTATCACTTGCCGGCGGAGTTAATCGCGCAAATGCCGACCGCGGAGCGTGGCATGAGCCGGCTATTGGCGGTGCATCGCGCTGACGGTCGTCTCGAAGATCGGCGCTTCGGTGATATCGTGCAGTACCTCCATCCCGGCGACGTGTTGGTATTCAATAACACGCGGGTATTGCGCGCGCGAATGTTCGGGCGCAAGCGCAGCGGTGGTCGCGTCGAAATTTTGGTCGAGCGCATTCTCGACGCGCAGCGATTCTTGGCGCAAGTGCGTTGTAGTAAACCGCTTAAGCCCGGTGCGCACATTGACATCGCCACCGGTGCCGGTTTGGTGGTTGAGGCCCAGGTCGATCAATTCTGGTTGTTGCGCTCGGAACAATTATTGGTCGACGCCTTACTTATGCGCTACGGCCACATCCCGTTGCCGCCGTACATCACACGCGCCGACGAAGTCATCGATGAAGAGCGCTATCAAACCGTTTTTGCCAGTGTGCCCGGTGCCGTCGCAGCGCCCACTGCGGGCTTGCATTTCGATGCGGAATTGCTCGCGACGCTGCGTGCCCACGAGGTTGATTTGCAGTTCATTACTTTGCATGTTGGTGCCGGCACGTTCCAACCGCTACGCCAGGAGGACATCCGCGCGCATCGCATGCATGCCGAGTTGTTCTCGATCGACGCGACAACCGCGACCGCAATCAACCGCGCCAAACGCGAACGGCGTCGTATCGTTGCGGTCGGTACCACAGTGGTCCGGGCGCTCGAGTCTGCGGGACGTAATGGAATGGTCGAGTCGGTCGGGGCCGAAACGGAAATTTTTATTTACCCCGGTTATCGATTTCAAATTATCGACGCGATGATTACCAATTTTCATCTGCCCGAGTCGACACTGCTGATGTTGGTCAGCGCCTTCGCCGGGCGCGAGTTGATTATGCGTGCGTACGAACACGCAGTGCAGGAGCGCTATCGCTTTTTTAGCTACGGCGACGCGATGCTGATCGACTGATGCATTAACAATGTATTAAATACGCCGCATATGTGTCGCTTTTTAGGACGTTCAGCTGATAGGCAAGGAGGGCGTGTCGTGCTGCTATACGCGTTGCATGTCTCATCTCGGCACGGTACTCAGTGCCGCCGACACTTCATCGCGATCCGCACGCGGGTTGTTCGTAAGCGGCAGCCTGGCGCTAGGCGCGGGCCTCTTCGTGCTGGCAGCCGATCTCATCGGCCACGACACGTTTCGTTCCAGCGCGCTCACATCGCTGACATTAATCGTCGGCGGCGTCGCCTTGTTGCGTACGCGGCAGCAACCTCTGGCACCGCGACTGGGCGGTGCGGTTGTCGCGTTGCTCGCCTTAATTCATTTGATCTTACCCCACATCGGCGACGTCGCGCCGAGTCTGGCGTTCTTGTTCGGTATCGCGCTACTGGTGATGGGCAATACCAGCGCGCGTCGATGGCAACGCCGCGTCGCGGCTGCGCTTTCATTAGTACTACTCGTCATCGCCGTATTAATGTTCATCGGTGGGGTCCAGGATGCGCGTTTTTCGCCTTATGACTTGATTCCCATCGGCTTCATCTTCGCTGCTATTGGTGTCTGGACTGCGTCCTGGAGTCAACACCGTTGGCACCCGGCGGTTGCCACTGAGTTACCGCCGACCGTGGCGCGTTCGGTGCGCGATATGGCGCGGCAGTATGAATTTGCCGACCTTGTGCGTCACGTCGCATCAGCAGCGAACGCGGCCCAGACGGTCAACGCCGCGGCGCAGGTCGCGGTCGACAGCGTCTGTGAGGCAATCGATTGGCCGGTGGGGCGATTTTATTTATGTAACCGTTCCGATCGCTACAGCATCGTCGCCGGCCCCGAGACGTTGTCGGGCGCGATATGGCATTCGCCCGCGGGGCCGATCATGGCGCAGTTTCGCCAGGCGAGCAGCGCCGTCGTTATGCGCGCGGACCGTGGGCTCGTCGGGCTGGTGCTGCAAAGCAAGCGTGCACAATGGATTGAAGATTTGTCGGATCACCCGGATTGGCCACGCGCCGGCGCGTTCGTGAGCGCTGGGTTGAGGTCGGCAGTCGCAGTGCCGGTATCGGTCCACGGCGATATCGTCGGCATTATCGAATTTCTATCGCAGCGGCGACAGCCGCGCGACGCCTTGCTCGAGGACGCATTGGTACAGATAGCGCTGCAGCTTGGGCGCGTAATCGAGCGCGAACGTGCGGCGCAGGCCTTGCAAACTTCTGAGCAACATTTCCGCGCCGTCACCACATCGGCGTACGACGCCATGTTGTCCATCGACGATCGCGATCGCATCGTGTGGGCCAATGCCGCAGCGCATCGGATTTTTGGTTACGACGCCGACACGCTGCGTGCGCACACGATCGACGATTTATTGTTATTACCGGAACGCGCGCCGTTTCGCACCGCGCTTGCGGCCTTGCGTCGCGGCGAGGCGCCGACCTTTAGCGAACAGAGTGCGATTGGATGCCGTGGCGACGGCAGCGAGTTTCCGGTGGAGCTGTCGGCGTCGGTGTGGCGCAGCGGCGATAACGCCTATGTCAGTATCATCTTGCGCGATATCAGTGCGCGCGTGCGCGATCAACATGCCTTGCATCAACTGGCGCAGGAATTGGAGCGGCGCGTGGACGAGCGCACCGCGCAGTTGCGCATGACTAATCGCGATCTCGCGTTTGAGATTAACGAGCGCATGGGTGCCGAACGCGCCGCGACACGTTACGCGGCGCAACAGGCGGCGATTGCGGAACTCGGGTTTCAGGCGCTGGCACATCGCGAGAGCAGCGCCTTGGAGTTTCGTGCGCTGGAGTTATTGTGCCAAACCGTCGGCGCCGACGCCGCCGGTATTTGGTTCGGTACCCCAAACAACTTACGACTACACGCACAGCGCAATCTCGATGGCGATGTTTCGGGGCACTTCGCCACTAGTGCGATGGAGGCCAGTGCGCCGCTAGTGGTATCGCAACTCGCGGCTGATGTGCGGTTTCAGGATGACGCGCTCACGCGTCAATTCCCCGGCGGCGCTGCGGCCGTTCCCATTTTCGGACATATGACCACGATCGGGATACTGGCCGTGCATACCGCTAAGGCGCGCACGCTGACGCCACAAGAAATTAAATTTCTGCAGGCGATTGCCAACGTCTTGGCGACGACGCGTTTGCGCGACGAGATCGAACAAGAACGACAGGCCGCCTTGGAACATGAACAGCAGGCGCGCGCCAGCGCCGAACTGGCACAACAACATCTCGTCGGTGTGCTCGAGAGCACCAGCGACGCGTTTTTTGCCGTCGACCGTGCCTGGCGCTTCACCTACGTCAATCGCTTGGCGGAGCAGGCGTTCGGACACAAGTCGGCGCAACTTCTGGGACAGGTATTATGGGAGGCGTTTCCGCATTTGCAGCGCTCCCGCCTGCACACCGAGCTTATGCGCGTGGTGCAAGATCAAGTCACGGTCGTATTCGAGCAGCGCGACCCGCTGGCGCCGCGCTGGTTCGAGATCCACGCCTATCCAGCGCAGGAAGGCGTGTCGGTTTACTTTCGCGAGACCACCGCGGTCAAACTCAGTCGCGACGCACTGCATCGCAGTGAACAGAATCAGCGCGTCATGGTGGAAAACGTCAACGACCATGCGATCTACGGCCTCGATCTTGCCGGCACGGTCGTGAGCTGGAACGTCGGCGCAGAGCGCATCACCGGTTATACCCCGGAGGAAGCGATCGGTCAGTCGTTCGATCGCTTCTACACCGAGGCCGATCGCATTGCCGGAAAACCGCGTGCGCACTTGGAACTCGCGGCACAGAACGGCCGCTTCGAATGCGAGGGTTGGCGCGCACGCAAAGACGGTTCGCAATTTTGGGCGAGTGCGATTATCACGCGCTTGGACGACGAGGGCGCACCGATCGGTTATTCGCACATCACGCGCGATTTAAGCGAACGTTGGCACGCGGCGGAACAGTTAGCGGCAGAGAAAGAGCGTCTGAGTGTCACGCTTTATAGTATCGCCGACGGCGTCATTACGGCCGACGTCGCTGGTCGCGTCACTTCGATCAATAAGGTCGCGGAGCAATTAACCGGTTGGGCCGAAGCCGACGGCAAGGGTCGTCGCTTAACCGAGGTGTTGGCGTTAACGACCGAAGCCGACGCCGGCAACGTATCGAGTCCGTTGACGCAAGTATTGCAGGCTGATCGTCCATTAGAGCTCACCGGCGACGGCCGCCTGCGCACGCGCGCGGGTCGCGAATTCCACATCGCCGCCAGCGGCGCGCCGATACGTGACCGCGGCGGCGCCGTGATCGGCGTCGTGGTCGTGTTCCGCGATGTCGGCGAGAGGCGGCGCATGGAAGCAGAACTCTTGAAGTCGAAAAATCTCGAATCGATCGGTTTGCTCGCCGGCGGTATCGCGCATGACTTTAATAATATTCTTACGGCGATTTTGGGGAATATTTCGCTTGCCAAATTTCAAGCCGACGGACATACCGGCCTGACTCAGGCCTTGGCCGATGCCGAAAACGCCTGTGCACGGGCGCGCGATCTCACGCAACAGCTGCTGACCTTTTCCAAGGGCGGCGCGCCGATCAAACAAACGGCATCGGTGGCGGAATTATTGTATGAGACGACGACCTTTATTTTGCGCGGTTCGCGCATTCGCTGCAGCTTCGATATTGCCACCGATTTGTGGCCGGTCGATCTCGACGCCGGTCAAATCAGTCAGGTGATCAATAATCTGGTGCTGAACGCAAAACAGGCGATGCCGCAGGGCGGCTCGATTCGTATCGTCGCGCATAACACGCGACACGCAGCCAAGGGCGAAACTGCGCGACGCTACGTGCGTATCAGCGTCGCCGACGACGGTAACGGTATTGCCGCGGAACATCTGGCGCGTATTTTCGACCCGTATTTCACTACCAAGATCGGTGGCAGCGGTTTGGGCTTGGCCACCAGTTATTCCATCGTGAAGCGTCACGATGGCTTCATCGAAGTCGATTCCAAGGTGGGCGAGGGTACGCGCTTCAATATTTATTTACCCGCGGCGCGTACGCCGCTGCCCAAGATGCCGCTGCCCGACGATCGCCGGCCGATCAGCGGTCACGGGCGAATCTTGTTGATGGACGACGAAGATACGATCTTACGTGTCGGCGCGGCCTTGTTGCGGCGTCTTGGTTATGAAGTCGATGTGGTGCGGGAGGGCGGCGAGGCGGTGGCGCGTTATGCCGCAGCCGCGAGCCAAGGCCGTGGTTACGACTTGGTGATCATGGATCTCACGGTCCCGGCCGGTATGGGCGGCGGTGAATGTCTTGAACAACTGCGTAGCCTCGACCCGCAGGTCAAGGCGATCGTCTCCAGCGGTTATTCCAACGATCCGGTCATGGCCGATTATCGGCGTTATGGCTTCGCTGGTGTGATTGTCAAACCCTATCAATTACATGAACTCAGTCAGGTAGTCGCGACAGCGGTGACCAGTCCCTAGCTTAAGCTTGGCGCACGCGGCCAATCCCCGCATAATCCGGTTACACTACGTGCGTTTCCCGTGAATCGACCTGCCCGCCTAAGAATATTCACCCGCCACCAGTGGACCTGGTGGGCGCAGCAATTGCTCGCCGCGATCGCGGTGCTGACCGCAGTCGTGGTGCTGGCGACGATCAGTCCGCAGGCAACATTAGCGCCGGCCGCAGGCGAGTTTCTGCCGACCGCGCCGAACGTCGCCGTCGGCATGTTGCTGCTGGGAATCAGCCTATCGATTCTCGCCATCGAGCGCCGGCGCTTGGCGGCACTGCTGGCAACGATCCCTTTTGTCTACGGCGCCATTGCCTCGCTGGAATATGTGTTCGGCTGGCATCTTGGTCTCGCTACCTTATCAACATGGAATCCGGTCGAGGGCGTGCACATGCACCCATCCTTGCCGGCGGCGATCGTATTTGCCTTGAGCGGCGCTGGGTTTTGGCTCGCGGGCACCGAGCGCTCGCCGCATCGACCCTTGGTGGTTGCCTTGGTCGGCGGTGCCTTGGTTGCCTTAGGTGCGGTCGCCATCGTTGCCTATAGCAGCGGCATCGCCGGCACCTATCCGAATTTAAGTTATGGGCGTATGAGCGCCGGCGCCGCTTGGCTGGGAATATTGATCGGCGTCGGCTTGGTCTTACAGGCGTGGCGCGACGAGGCGCCAGCGAGCGGCATGCCTCGTTGGATTCCATTGTTGATCGGCATCAGCGGTGTGGTGGGGACTTTAATTCTGTGGCAGGCGGTGGCGGCGCTCGAGCGCGCGCATATCCAACAATTGGTGAATGCTAAGGCTGCGGAGATGCGCGACGCCATCGAAGTGCACATTCAAATGCGCGCTGCCGCCCTAGAGCGCATGGCGCGGCGTTGGGAATCCGGCGCGCGTCCGGACCGTGGCGCCTGGGAGCAGGATGCAATGCTTCACTTCCACGACTACGGCGGCTATAAGGCGATTCAGTGGGTCGATCGCGACTTTCGGATTCGCTGGGTAGTACCGCACGCGCTAAATGCGCCATTGATCGATTTAAATAGCGCCTTCGATCAGGCTCGGCGTCAGGCGCTACTTGAGGCGCGCGATCGACGCGTGACGACCATGACGTCGGCGATCTCGCTCGTGACCGGCGGCATGGGTTTTCGTATCCATAGTCCGCTCTTTCGGGATAGCCGCTTCGACGGTTTTATGGTCGGCGTTATTCAAACCGATAATTTCTTCGATCTCGTGTTGCAGCATTTTTTACGGCAGGGTTATGAAGTCGAACTGCGTGATGGTGAGCGGCCAGTTTATCGCAGCGTCACGCGCGATCTCGCGCCGTCTTACCGCGACGAACTTGCGCTGCGCCTGCCGCAACCGACGTGGCATCTCACAGTGGCACCGCAGGCGAAGCTAGTGCAGCAATTGCAGTCGCCGCTACCGAGTTTGGTCGTCGGCGGCGGCTTTATTATTTCGTTGGCGCTATCGTTTCTCGCCTACATGGCACACACTGCGCGCTTGCGCAATTTGCGCTTGCAGCATGAGATTCGCGAGCGCGAAGCGAAAGAAAAGATATTGCAACAATCCGAGGCGCGGTTCCGCTCAGTCACCGAATCGGCGACCGATGCCATTATTTCCGCGGATGTAAACGGCAAGATATTGTCTTGGAATTATGGCGCGCAACGTATTTTCGGGTACACCGCGAATGAAATCTTGGGTAAACCGCTCGGTCTCTTAATGCCGGAGCGCTATCGCGCCGCGCACGATAGCGGTATGGCGCGGATCGCACGCGGCGAGCCTGGGCGGCTTGCCGGCAACGTATTAGAGCTTGAGGGCGTGCGTAAAGACGGCAAGGTGTTCCCGTTGGAAATTTCTATTGCTACTTGGAAAGTTGATGGCGAGGTGTTGTGCAGCGGTATTGTGCGCGATATCACCGATCGCCGGCGCAACGAACGGGTGTTACGCGAACGTGAGAGGCAGCTCGCGAGTGCGGAGAAGATTGCGCATCTCGGAAGTTGGGAGTGGGATATCGGCAGTAACCGCGTTACCTGGTCCGATGAGCTGTATCGCATCTACGGCGAGGAACCACAGGCTGAGCTGGTCAATTACGAATCGTTCTTGGCGCGCATTCATGCGGACGATCGCACCATGGTGGAAGAAAAAGTCTCGCAGGCGTATCGCGATGCGACACCGTTGGCGTTCGACCATCGTATCGTTCGATCCGACGGCGCCGAACGTATATTGCACGTGGTTGGTGAGGTGATTGTCGACGAACGCGGCAAGGCGGTACGCATGACCGGCGCGGCGCAGGATATCACTGACCAAGTGCAGGCCGATGAGCTATTGCGCGAGGCAGCGGCGGTGCGCAAGAGCGAACAACATTTCCGTTTACTCGCGGACTCCGCGCCGGTATTGATCTGGATGTGCGATCGCGACGGCGCCGCGATTTACTTCAATCAACCGTGGATTGAATTTACCGGCCGCGCGCTCGAGGAGCAGCTCGGCGAGGGCTGGCTCGATTCGTGGCATCCGGACGAACGCGAACAAGTGGTGACGGAATATCGCAAGGCGCATAACGAACAACAGGCGTTTCGCGTTGAGCACCGCTTGCGGCACGCCGACGGTCGCTATCGCTGGGTTCTGAATCACGGCGTACCGCGCTTCGTTAACACGGAATTTATCGGGTTTATCGGCTCTTGCGTCGATATCCATGCGCGCAAACAAGCCGAGGAAGAACGTGCCGGCCTGTTAGCAGCGGAACAACGTGCGCGCGCCGAGGCGGAACATGCGCGCAATCGCATCGCCTTCGTCGCGGAAGCGAGCCAGCTGTTGACCCAGACGCTCGACTACGAGCGCGCCCTCGCCGATTTCGCCAGGGCCGCGGTACCCCGCATCACCGATTGGTGCGCGGTTGATCTTGTCACCGAAGACGGCAAAGGCCTGCGGCGTGTGCAAGTAGCCCATCAGGACCCGGATAAGGTCAAACTTGCGTTCGAGCTGAGTCAGAATTACCCGCCGGATCCCGAGTTGCCGCATGGTGCGTTCTATGTCTTCCGCAGCGGTAAGATCGACTGGATGGCCGATATTCCGCGCGAGATGATCGATCGCTCGGTGCGCGATGCGCGTCACCGTGAGCTCTTAGCGATGCTCGATTTGCGATCGTATGTCGTGGCACCGCTGATTTCGCGCGGGCGGATGCTCGGCGTGATCACCTTTGTCATGGCGGAGTCGGGTCGGCACTATAACGAAGAGGATGTGAAGTTTATCGAAAGCTTGGCACGGCGTTGCGCCGTGGCGGTCGATAACGCGCGGCTTTATCGCTTATCGCAAGACGAATTGAGCGAACGCCTGCGCGCCGAGGCGTCGCTGGCGGCGGAGAAGGAACGTCTCGCGGTAACGTTATATAGCATCGGTGACGGCGTGATTACCGTCGACACCGCCGGACGCGTAGTCCTATTGAATAAGGTCGCAGAGCAATTGACTGGTTGGACTCAGGCCGATGCGGGCGGTAAGCCGCTGACTGAGGTATTTCATATCGTGCACGAGAAGACGCGCAAGCTTGTCTCGAGTCCAGTTGATGAGGTTTTGCGCAGCGGCGGCGTTGCCGCCTTGGCGAATCACACAGTACTCATCGCGCGTGACGGGCGCGAACGCGCGATTGCCGATAGCGGCGCGCCGATCCGCGATAGCGCCGGTAATATCATCGGCGTAGTGTTGGTATTCCGCGATGTGACCGAGCAACAGCGCATGGAACAGGAGCTGGCGAAGGGACGTAATCTTGAGGCGATTGGTTTGCTCGCCGGCGGTATCGCGCACGACTTCAATAATATTTTGACCGCGATTCTCGGCAATATCGCCTTGGCCAAGATGTACGGCGAGGGCGATAGTAAAATCACCGACGTCTTAGGCGAGGCGGAGAAGGCGTTCTGGCGTGCACGCGATTTGACGCAGCAGCTTTTGACTTTTGCCAAGGGCGGCGCGCCGATCAAGAAGACGGCATCGGTACGCGAGCTGCTCACTGACACTACCAACTTTGCCTTGCGCGGCAGCAATGTACGCGTCGATTTCGATATCGCCAACGATTTATGGGCGGCGGAGTTCGATCGCGGTCAATTGAGCCAAGTCATTAATAATTTAGTGCTGAACGCGAAACAGGCGATGCCCGGCGGCGGCAAGCTGCGGATTCGGGCGCAGAACTTGCGGCTCAAAGGCGGCGAGATACCGCTGCCGCCGGGGCCGTATCTCCATATCGAAGTGAGCGACACCGGCGCCGGCATTCCGGAAAAACACCTCGCGAAAATCTTCGATCCCTACTTTACGACCAAGCAGCAAGGGAGTGGGCTCGGTTTATCAATCGCCTATTCGATTATCACCAAACATCAGGGCCATATCACCGTGCGCTCTACCATCGGCGTCGGTACCACCTTCAATATTTATTTGCCCGCGACGCCTAATGCCAAGCTTGCTGCCGAGAGGGCATCGGAGGACGGCGCACCGGACGGTCATGGGAGGCGCGTTTTGGTCATGGACGATGAGTTGCAAGTGCGTAATGTCCTTGGGGGCTTATTAAAAGGTATGGGCTACGATGTGGCGTTCGCGCACGACGGCAACGAAGTATTGCACGCCTATGCCGAGGCGCTGCGTAAGCACAATCGGTTCGACGTCGTGATCATGGACCTCACGGTGCCGGGCGGTATGGGCGGCAAGGAGTGTATCGCGAAGCTGCGCGAAATTGATCCCGATGTACGGGCGATTGTATCGAGCGGTTATTCCAACGACCCGGTGATGGCGGATTACGGCGCCTACGGCTTCCGCGGCGTGGTGGCGAAACCGTATCAGGTGAAGGAGCTAGGGGCGGTATTGCGATCGGTGGCGGCCGACCGCTGACCCGATCAAGAGCTGAAGCATATTGAAGGGTGCTTATATAGCGGCGCGACGCCGGCACATTTGAAGCCGGGCGGCGAACCGCGTAACATCGCCGCCACAAGTAAAACGACAGCGGTAGTCCGCGAATGGGAGGAGCCATACGCGTGAGTATCGAATCATGACTCGAAGCACTGGCAGTTCCGGCGCTGAGGCCCGTTCCAAGCATTCGGCGACAGTTCCGTCGCAATCCGTTTCCTATCCGTCCGCGCTGCATCGCGATCATTTTCCCGTCCCCGATTCATCATTGAGCGATTCGGCCAGCGCCGCTTCGCTTGCAACCACGTTGGCGATGTATCGTGCCGCGTTCGATGCCGCCGCCGATGCCATGGCGCTGATCGATCGCAACGGTTTTTATCTTATGCAAAACGATAGCCATCGCGCCTTGCTCGGCTATAGCGATGCGGAGCTCACGGGTAAGACGCCAGCGATTCATTTAGGCGAGGCCGCGTTTCAAAAAGTCGTACAGGAACTTGTGACCCGCGGCGAGTACAACGGCGAATTATCGAGCCGTGGCAAATATGCCGATGATCCGACGCTGGCGACCGCGAAGACGATCGAACTGCGCGCACGTGCGGTGCGCGACGCCAGCGGGGAAATCATTGCCTATGTTGGTGTGAAGCGCGACGTGAGTTTATTGCGCCGCACCGAAAATGCACTGCAGGCACGGCTGAATGAAATCGAGGCGCTTTATCGGCTGACGAGCATCGCCGCGAGCGCTGAATCGATGGACGATATTTATCGCGCCTCGCTCGCATGCGTCACCGAGACCTTGGGTGCGGAGCGCGCCGCAGTTTTGGTTTATGACGCCGACGGGGTTATGCGTTTTAAGGCTTGGCGCGACTTATCCGACGGCTATCGCGCCGCCGTCACTGGGCACTCGCCGTGGGCGCGCGATGTGGTCGATCCACAGCCAGTTTTTGTCGAAGATGCGACGCGGCTCGATCTCGGCGCCCTGAACGCGGTGATCGCGGCCGAGGGCATCGTCGGCCTGGCCTTTTTCCCCCTGGTATATCGCGGGCGTTTGCTCGGCAAATTCATGACGTACTACGGCCGCGCACACCGCTTCGATGCCACCGAAACGCAATTGGCGCAAACCGTCGCTGGCACCATCGCCGCCGCGATCGGCCGCAGGGAGACCGAGCTGGCGCATGCCGCGAGCGAGGCGCGTTTTCGCGATTTGGCAGAATCGATGCCGCAAATCGTTTGGAGCGCCGACCCGGTCGGTGTCACCGATTATGTGAATCGTCGCTGGTACGACTACACCGGTTTGCTGGAGGGATCGGTCGATCCGGAAGTTTTGTTCAACACCATTCACCCGGACGATCGTGCGCGTGCGGC
Source organism: uncultured Acidiferrobacteraceae bacterium (assembly GCA_964496605.1). Taxonomy (GTDB): domain Bacteria; phylum Pseudomonadota; class Gammaproteobacteria; order Acidiferrobacterales; family CAZCAK01; genus CAZCAK01. Next base: position 11,841 of record CAZCAK010000017.1, read on the forward strand.
GCAGCGTTGGCAGACCGCGATGGAACAGGGCTGTGAGTATCAAACCGAATATCGCCTGCTCAATCGCGCCGGCCAGTATCGTTGGTTTTTGGGCCGGGCCGTTCCGATTCACGATGCCGACGGGAGTATTCGGCGTTGGTACGGTACCTCGACGGATATCGATGAGCAGCGCCGTAGCGCCGACCGCATTCGGTTTCAAGCGCGTCTGTTGGATGTGGTCGGCCAAGCGGTATTTGCCATCAATATTAAAAGCCGCGTGACCTATTGGAATCGTATCGCGGAGCAGCTTTACGGTTGGCGCGCATCCGAAACCAAGGGACGCGATGTGCGCGCCATTATTGCAACGCCAGCGGCGCTGACCAAGATCGCCGGCATCATGGAGTATATGCGCACCGGTCGCGTATGGACCGGCGAGCTGCCGCTGCAACGGCGTGGCGGCGACGCGTTTCCGGCGCAGGTAACATGCTCGCCGATTTATGACGACGACGAGCGTTTGGTGGGCATGATCGGGGTGGCCTACGACCTCAGCGAACAACGACGCATGGAAGAGGAATTAATGAAGGCACAGAAGCTGGAATCGGTCGGCGTCTTGGCCGGCGGTATCGCGCACGACTTCAATAATATTTTGACGGGCATTATCGGGAATGTGGCGCTGGCGAAACTCTACACGCAGCCCGGCGATAAGATCGACCGTTGTCTCGACGAGGCGGAAAAGGCGTTTGCGCGTGCGCGCGATCTGACACAACAGCTGCTGACGTTCTCCAAAGGCGGTGCGCCGATTAAGCAAACCGCGTCGATCGCCGAAGTCATTCGCGATAGCGTCGGCTTTGCCTTGCATGGCGCGAATGTGCGTTGCGAGTTGGAGCTCGCTGCGGATTTGCACGCGGCGCAATTCGATCCCGGCCAAATCAGTCAGGTGATCAATAACCTTGCGATCAACGCACGGCAGGCCATGGCCGATGGCGGTGTGATTCGCATCAGCGCAGAGAATCGTCGCCTGCGCAGCGGTGAACTCGGCGGCCTTGCGGCAGGCGATTATATCTGTGTCTGCGTGCATGACAGCGGTGTCGGAATTCCGGCGCAACATTTACCGAAGATCTTCGACCCGTATTTCACCACCAAACAAAGCGGCAGCGGCTTAGGTTTGGCCACGGCGTACTCGATCGTTAAACGTCATGACGGCTATATCGACGTCGAGTCGCAAGTCGGCGTCGGTACTCGTTTCTGTATCTATCTCCCGGCGACGCCGGGCGGAGTACGGCCGGCCAAACCGGCGACGCGCGGTATTGCGCTTGGCTCTGGTCGACTCTTGTTCATGGATGATGAGACGTCGATTTGCCGCGTCGGCAGCGAATTGCTACGCGCCTTCGGTTACGAAGTCGATTGCGCGCGCGATGGTGATAACGCAGTCGCGCTTTATGCCGCGGCGCACAAAGCCGGTCGACCTTACACCGCAGTGATTCTCGATCTCACGGTGCCGGGTGGTATGGGCGGCTTGGAATGTCTGAAGCAGTTGCAGGCAATCGATCCGGCGGTGCGGGCCATCGTGTCCAGCGGTTACTCCAACGACCCCGTGATGTCGGCGTATCGCGAGCACGGTTTCGCCGGTGTCGTTGCGAAGCCGTATGCACCGAAGGATTTGAGCGAAACGGTGCGGCGCGTCATCGATGAGGTTGGCGTCGCACTATAAGTTCATTAGACTGCCGCGATTTCCCGCGGGTGTCCGGTGTCGAATCAAGCACTCGC
>CAZCAK010000018.1:0-5200 GCA_964496605.1 uncultured Acidiferrobacteraceae bacterium
CCTTTTTCATGATCTTGAAAACATTGTTTTCCACATTGCGTGCGTATTCCGAAAACATCAAGAAGGTCGCGCCGTAAGGGATGAAGCCACCGTGCAAGGCGATGCCGTTCATCATGGCCGACATGCCGAATTCGCGCACGCCGTAATAAACGTAATTGCCGCCCGGTTCCTTCTTCGAAATACCTTTACTACCGGACCATAAGGTCAGGTTCGACCCGGCCAAGTCAGCGGAACCGCCGAGCAATTCCGGCAACTTCGGCGCATAACCGTTGATCGTGTTTTGCGACGCCTTACGCGTCGCCACCGTCTCGGCCTTCTCGTTGGTCTTTTTAATGAATTCTTGTGCGTATTGCGTCCAGTCGCTCGGCAGCTTGCCGCTCATGCGGCGTTCGAACTCGGCCGCATCTTGCGGATGCTTGGCTTTGTATTCGGCAAACTTTTTATTCCACGCCGCTTCGGCATCGCTGCCTTTTTTCTTCGCATCCCAACCGGCATAAATCTCCGGCGGAATCACGAACGGCTCATGCGACCAGCCGAGCTTTTCGCGCACCAAGGCGACTTCTTTGTCGCCAAGCGCAGCGCCGTGACATTCTTCTTTACCCTGCTTGTTCGGCGAGCCCCAGCCGATGATGGTCTTGCAGCAGATCAGCGTCGGTTTGTCGGTGACTTTGCGCGCGGCCTCGATCGCCTTCTTGACCGCGGCGCTGTCGTGACCGTCGACATTCGGGATCACGTTCCAGCCATAGGCCTCGAAGCGCTTCGGCGTGTTATCGGTAAACCAGCCGTGCACCTCGCCGTCGATGGAGATACCGTTATCGTCGTAGAACGCGATGAGTTTATTTAAGCCCAGCGTCCCCGCAAGCGAACAGGCTTCGTGCGAGATGCCTTCCATCATGCAACCATCGCCCAAGAACACATACGTGTAATGGTTAACAATCTCATGACCCGGCTTATTGAACTGTGCGGCGAGCGCGCGCTCGGCGATCGCCATACCGACCGCGTTGGTGATGCCTTGGCCCAAAGGACCAGTAGTGGTTTCGATGCCTGGGGCGTAACCGTATTCCGGATGACCCGGCGTCATGGAATGAAATTGACGGAATTGCTTGATCTGATCCATCGGCAAGGCGTAGCCGGTGAGATGCAATAAGCTATAGATCAACATGGAGCCATGACCGTTCGATAGAACAAAACGATCGCGATCCGGCCATTTCGGATTGGTCGGATTGTGGCGCATGTAATCGTTCCACAAGACCTCGGCGATATCGGCCATACCCATGGGCGCGCCGGGATGACCAGAATTGGCCTTCTGCACCGCATCCATGGAAAGGACGCGAATCGCATTCGCGAGATCGCGACGGCTGGGAATGGCGTGTTCAGGTTTCGCTGACATGGGGCATCCTCAAGATTGAAATCGAACGACTAGGCGTAATGACCGGACGCGGCCTTGAGCAAGTGATACGCGACCAACAATTGCGTCAATGCTAACGGGTGGGACTTGAGCTTTTCGCCCGTGGTTCCCGTGATGGCGCCGATCTCGTCATTACGCAAATGGTGATGTTCGCCGGGGATGTAACTCCACAACAAATCTTCCAACTGCTTCGCCTTCTGATCGCTAATGCCGCCGTCGATTTCGAGGCGATCGACCGGCAGACCCATATCGCGATCCAAGACCAGTTTAATACCGTTACCGGCACCCTGTTCCAAGACCTTCGACAGATCCGGGTGCGGCAGGGTCGGGCGCAAGACCAGCGATACATTCAAGTGCGAACCAGTTTCGTTTTCCTTGCCCTTCGGCGGATAGAAGCACACGACCATATCGGACCACTTGCGCTGCGGGCGAATGAAGGCCTCGGAATCCGGTTCGCGCATTTTCATTTCGGCGCGCACGGCGTCGGCGGTGTGACCGCGTTTTTGCGTATCGCGCTTCATCTTCCAGTTAAAGCGCAGCTCTTCCGGCGGCGCGAGATAAAGCTTCACATCGTAGGCATCGCGCATGGTCTTGGTGAAGTAGCCCAAGAGGCCTTCGATGATGATGAATTCCTTCGCTTCGACATAGGACGGCGGATCGAAATCGCCGGTGGCGTGGTTGTAATGCGGCTTCAAGATCGGCTGACCGGCCTTCAGCAACATCAGATGCTGCTCGATAATATCGAGATAATTGCAATCCGGATGCAGCGCGGTGATTTTCTTCTCCGCGCGCTCTTTGCGGTTATAGCGATGATAGTCGTCGGTACAAATTGTAGTGACGCGGTCTTCGCCTAATACCTGCGCGATACCTTTTGTAATAGTCGTTTTACCTGCGGCGGAATCGCCGACAATACCGAGCAGGATCGGTTTCTTCTGCATTGCTTTACGCCCCTCTAACGTTAATACAGCGGAGTTCCGCTGTTTGGAAATCGTCGGCATCGACGCGCGCGGTACGCAGCAGCGCCAAGAGCCCCCTATCTTCGCCAACCCGACGCTGCTACACCACAGTCGCAAGACATGCAGGAAAACAATCGCCCTGGCGCCGTCACCTGCGCCAAAGACTGGGTACGTGAGTGATCAACCGTCGATCGGCCCTGTGATTAGCGTGGGCGAAATCGGCCGGTACGATACAACCGGCGTAAAAAGTGCGCGGTATTTTCCCTCACGGCCGAGCTTTCGGCAATAGCGCTGCCGGCCGCTTTAGGCGTGAGCCTTGAGCCATGCCTGCCATAAAGGAAATAAATCCGGCTCCGACGTCGCCATCACCGACTTCGGTAGTAACACGCTATCGAGTATCGGCTCATCGTTCAGCGTGGTGGCGATACCGCCCGCTTCCTTCAATACCAAGGCGCCGGCGGCGTAATCCCACGGCTTTTGTCCGCCGTGCAAATACAGCTGAAAACGTCCGGCCGCGAGCCAGCACCACTCCAATGCGCACGAGCCGATATTGCGTTGCGATCCATAGGGCGGCGATTGCGCCAGCCGTCCCGCCAAACGCGGCGCGAGTCGCTTGAAGTCAACCGCGGCGATGCACTGCGTCAGTGGGCGCTCGCGACGCCGCGGGATGAGCGGGGCGTCATTTAAAAAAACCCCGCCACCGGCCACAGCTGTGAAGCACTCGTCCCGCATCGGATCGTAAATCCACGCGTAGCGCTGGCGCCCCTTTTCAAGTAACGCGAGTGAAACTGCGAAGAACGGGATACCGTTGGCAAAGTTCGATGTGCCGTCGAGCGGATCGAGGCACCAACAACCCTGTGCGCTATTGGCGAGGGCCGTGGCCTGATCTTCGGCCGACATCTCCTCGCCTAGGAAGGCGTATTGCGGCCACGCCTCGGCCAATGCCGCTTGGATATGAGCCTGCATCGCGGTATCGGCCGCGGTTACGATGCTGCCGTCGGCCTTAACGGTGCGCGCGATTTCACGAAAGCGTGGCAATAGCTCGCGGTGCGCGCCGGCGACCAATAGCTCGCGCACGCGCTTAAGGCGTGTATCGTCGACTGTAGCGGACACTAGGCCGGCTGGCCTTTCCACTTGATTGAGCAGCCCATGCTCGGAATTTGTGTGCGCGGTCCTTGCCCCGTTTGCGCTACCTGCTTCATCGCCTCGAATAAATCGCGCGGCGCATCGGCTACCGCTTCTTTGCGGCTGGCGTCGAGTCGTCCGCGATACTGCAATTCGAGCTTTTTGTTGTAGCCGAAGAAGTCGGGGGTGCACACCGCGCCGAAACGCTGCGCGACTGCCTGCGTCTCGTCATACAAATACGGAAATGGAAAGTGATATTGCTCGGCGACGCGTTTCATATTCTCGAACGAGTCCTCGGGATAGTCGGTCGGATCGTTGGACATGATCGCCACACTGTGAATACCATAGTCGCGTAATTCACGTGCATCGCGCACTATGCGCTCGCGCACCGCCTGCACATAGGGGCAGTGATTGCAGATAAACATGACCAAAAGACCGTTGGGCCCAGCCGCCGTTTGTGCGGTCCAGATTTTTCCTGCGGTATCGGGCAGCGAAAATTGCGGCGCCGGTTTGCCAAATTCGCATACCGGTGTTTCAGTTCTTACCATAACGCGCTCCGTGAAATGAGCCTGATTCTAAAGCCTCGGCCGCTAAAATGCATGGCGGCGGTTGATGGCATAGCTTATGCAATTACCTATATTATTAAGACGAACCGGGCACAGGCGCCCCATCTGAACGATGGTTATAGGCGTTATTGGCCGAGGAGCAATCGTATGCGCATTACCGCTTCGTGGATAAATTCCGCCGGCCTCTGCCGCGCGCTGTGCGCATTCGCCTTGATCGCCGGTGCCGTGCGTTATACATCACCGACATACGCCGCCGATGGACAAGATTACCTGGTGTTGGCGATTCAGCCGGTCTTGGGCGAAGAGCAGACGCGTCAAGCGTTTGGCCCCCTCGCTGAATATCTCGCTCAAAGCATCGGTAAAAAAATACGTATCTATACGCGACCGAATTTTCTCGCCTACTGGGATACGATGCGGCGCGGGGGTGAATACGATTTGGTGCTTGATGCGGCCCATTTCACCGATTACCGCATTTCCAAACTCGGTTACACCGTCTTGGCGAAAATCCCGGACACCGTCACCTACAGCTTGATCGTGCGAGACAACAATCCCATCTTCGATCCGGCGGAACTTGCGGGTAAACGCGTTGCGACCCTAGGGACACCCAGCATCGGCGCGGCACGCTTAAACGCCATGTTTCCGAACCCGGTGCGTCAACCGATTTCGGTCGAAGTCGAGAGCGCCGAGAAAGGCATGGAGCTATTAACGAGCGCCAAGGTCGACGCGGCAATCTTACCGACGCCAATCGTGAGTCAGCGCATGGCGCAAGGCGGCGGCATTTCGGTGGTACTCACCACCGAACCAATCCCGCACATTGCATTGTCGGCAGCGCCCAGCGTCGACGTCAATACGCGCGAACGCATTCGCCGCGCCTTACTCGAGGCGCCGAAAACCGAAGCCGGCCGCAGCATGCTGCAGAAAATCGGATTCGAACGTTTCGACCCGGCGACCCCGGCGGTATATGCCGGTCAAGCCAATACCCTCAAACAGTACTGGGGCTTCTAAGTCGCGCCACGTTACCGCCGCCGCGCGCGGCGGTATCATGCGCGCATGCCGCACACACCGCCGTCCGATCTGACGCAACGCGATCTCGCTGTCGTCTGGCATCCCTGCACACAGATGCACGATCACGAGCGCTTTCCGCC
>CAZCAK010000018.1:5300-10171 GCA_964496605.1 uncultured Acidiferrobacteraceae bacterium
GCGATGTCGGTTTGTACAAAGACATCTACCGTCCGCTGATGCGTGAGCACTTCACCGTGGCGTCGCCCGATTGTTATCACAAACGTCCGGACGAGACCTGCGCGCAATTCGCGGAGCGTGCGTTTGCCGAATTGGATGCCTTACTCGCACGCGAGCACCAAAATATTTGCGGTGTCATTGTTGAGCCTTTAGTGCAATGCGCCGGCGGCATGCGTATGTACGATCCGGTGTATTTAAAGCTTTTGCGCGCGGCCTGCGATCGCTATGATGTGCACTTCATCGCCGATGAAATTGCCGTCGGCTTCGGACGCACCGGTACCCTATTTGCATGCGAACAAGCGGCGGTGGCGCCCGATATCCTCTGTCTCGGAAAGGGGCTCACCGGCGGCTATCTACCGCTATCGGTGTGTCTCAGCACGGAACCGATTTACCAAGCGTTCTACGCCGACTACAGCACACGTAAGGCGTTCCTGCATTCACATAGCTACACCGGCAATCCACTGGCCTGCGCCGCGGCATTGGCGACGCTCGATATCTTTACGCAAGACGACGTGCTGGTACGGAATCAAAAGCTCTCGGCGCGTATGGGCGCGCGCACGGCGTCGCTGACGTCGCATCCGCACGTCGCCGATGTACGTCAACGCGGCATGATCCTCGCAATCGAGTTGGTGCAAGATAAATCGACACGCACGCCCTACGCGTGGACTGAACGCCGCGGGCTTCAGGTCTATCGTCATGCGCTCGGACGCGGCGCATTACTGCGCCCTCTAGGCGATGTAATTTATTTCATGCCGCCGTACGTGATTACCGAGAGTGAAATCGATCAGTTGGTTGAAATCGCGACCGAGGGCATTGAATACGCAACGCGAGATTGAGGTGGTTTTGACGTGAGCGTGCGCATTGCAACTCTACGCGTAACAACGAAGGTGTGTAGCTGCGGTGCCAACAATTAATCGCGGTGCGCACGGGCACCACGACCATGCCTTATGCGGGATAAAACAACTTCTTTAAAGCATTGAGATCGGGAATGCTCGCCACGCCTTTATCTAATTGCACACTCATGGCGAGGTAGGGGCTGTTATTTTCGACGGTGTTGGACAAGGCCTGGCCATCTTGGAATGTGCGTGGTTGCGGTTCGGCGGTGCTGACGATACCGAAGAACTCCGAGGGCGCGCGCCCCTCAAGCGGATAGAACACGATGATTTTTGAGCGCGGCGTCACCGCCGGCGGCGCATCACCCAATAAGGCGTCGTAAGAGACGACCGGTACCGGCCGCGAACGCCAACTCATCAGGCCCAGCGACCAAGTTTCGCTTAACGGGATGGGCTGCAAGGGTGCGACGTTCACGACCTCGGCGACGAGCGCACTCGGTACTAATAAAGCACTCCGCGCCAGCGGCACCAATAGCGTATGAATGCGATTGGTCGAAAGCCTTTTATTTAATTGTTCCATAGGCGATCGAGATAAGCGACGAGTCCGCGCGGGTCGAGCACGAGAATCATTTCCGGCTCGCGCATCCAGGCGCCGGAGAACAACGGCCCGACATTGAACGGCGACGGCCCCAATACATGCAAGGGTTCAATATGCACTTCCGCGCGTGGTAATAATTGCACTTCGTCCACGATCAATCCCAAGGGATGCGGACGTCGATCGAGGAACACCGCACGCTGCCACCGTGTGCCCCTAGCGGGACGTAAATCACCACCGAGATAAAACGCCGGCCACCGATCGCTGCGTACGCTGCGCCACGCGGTGACGATACCGCCGGCCGCGTCTGGGCTCAGGTGATCGCGTTGCTCAATGGAAATACTGGCTTCGCTCGGCAATAAATACGCCGTGTCTTCTAGCGTCACGCGTAAGAATTGGTTGCCTTCGGCCATGGCGGCGCGCGGTTATTCGACTGCCGCGCCGAGTAACGCGTCGACATTCTTCATCAACTCGTCTTCTTGGTACGGCTTACTCATGTAGAGATTTACGCCCAACTGTAAGGCGCGATCGCGATGCTTCGCACCGGCACGCGAGGTAATCATAATGATCGGAACATGCTTTAGGCGCGCATCGCCGCGGATATTGGTAGTCAGCTCGTAACCGTCCATGCGCGGCATTTCAATATCCACCAACATCACATCCGGCACGTGCTCTCGCAATTGTTCCCAAGCGTCAAGCCCGTCTTTCGCGACCAATACATCCATACCGCGCTTGGTTAAATGGCGGCTTGTAACTTTGCGCACGGTTAAGGAGTCGTCGACCACCATCACCAACGGACGGCGGCGTTCGTCCTTCACCGGTTCGTGCGCCACCTGGTGCGTGTGCGCGACATATAAGCCTTCATCAGTCAGCCACAGGCCGCCGACATCGAGAATCAACACCACACTACCGTCACCGAGGATAGTGGCGCCGGCCAGACCTTTGATCTCGCTCAGTTGCGGCCCGAGCGATTTGATAACGACTTCTTTAGTACCGGAAAGACCGTCGATCTGGATCGCGATCTGGCGTGTGCCGCTCTTACAAATCAACACCGGCACTTTACGCGTGGTCCGCGGCAGACTCGGTAGACCGAGACGCGCCGCGAGATGCATAAACGGGAACACCTGATCGATGTGATGGAATAGCGCCTTTTCGCCCATCGCGATCTGGTTCAGCTTCTCAATCGGCACTTCGAGAATGTTGACGACCGAGCTTAGCGGGATCGCATAGACGTTATCGCCGACGTAAACCATCAAGGCTTGCGTAATCGATAGTGTCAGCGGCAGACGCACGATAAACGTCGTGCCGACACCCGGCTGGGTGTCGACGGTGATACTCCCGCCCAATTGTTTCACTTCGTTATGCACCACATCCATGCCGACACCGCGGCCGGATACGTGTGTAATCTTTTCCGCAGTGGAGAAACCCGGCAACAAAATAAATTGCATGATTTCGTCGTCGGCGAGATTGGCGTTGGCCTTCGCCAGGCCGCGTTCGATCGCCTTCTTGCGAATCGCCTGGACGTTCAAGCCGGCACCGTCGTCCGAGAAGCGAATCACAATTTCACTGCCTTCGTGCGCGGTTTGGATCGTAATCTTGCCGACCGCGGGCTTCTTGCGCCGCTTACGTTCGGCCTCGTCCTCAATACCATGATCCAAGCTATTGCGGATCATGTGCTCGAACGGACCGATCATACGCTCCAGGACGTTACGATCGACTTCAACTTCGGTACCGATAATTTGCAACTCGGCACGCTTATTCAATTCGCGCGCGGTAGTGCGCACGATATGGCGCAGGCGCGCCGCCTGCGTCGAGAAATTGATCATGCGCGTGCGCATTAAACCTTCTTGCAGATCGGTGTTCACGCGCGCTTGTTGTTGCAGCACCGTCTCGGCTTCGCCGACGAACAGATCCAACGTCGACTGCAGCGTGGTCAAGTCATGCACGCTTTCCGCGAGACTGCGCGACACCTGTTGCAGACGCGAGAAACGGTCGAATTCCAATGGATCGAAATCCGGATGCGTCGTGGCGCCAGCATTGTCGGCGGCGCGATACAGAATTTGCGACTCGGATTGAATTTCCAGTTCGCGAATTTGTTCGCGGAAACGTGTGACGTTACCGTTCAATTCCGCCAGATGTTCGCGCAGGCCGAAGCTCTGCTGCTCCATGCGCGAGCGCGAGATACTCACTTCGCCGGCGTAGTTCACGAGATCGTTTAATAACGCGGTGCGTACTTTGATGTGTTCCTTTTTCTCTTTGCGCGGCGCGAACGGTTCGACATCATCCTCATCGTCTTCGGCCGTGGCAGCGACCTCCGGAAGGTTGCGCTCCGCCGGGAACGGCATCACATTGGTCTTTACTTCCGCAGGCAGCTCGACCGTCGGTTCCGGCGCCTCGACTTCCGGCGCGGTGTCCTCGGTAATTGTCGGCGTCAGCGTCGGCGTCGGCTGCGTTTCGGTCTTCGGCGGCGGCGTGCTGACGGGAGGGGCATCCGGCGCACCGTGTTTCAGCGCAACCGGTTTCTCGCCCAGGCGCTCGAGCAATTTATCATTCAAGGCCAAGGCCCGCGCCGGGACCGGTGCGTTGCTTTCGAGGCGTTTGAGCATCTCGGCCAAAGAATCATGTACCTCGTCGAGCAAATCGAATAGCTCTTGGCTCGGCTGCAACTTACCGTCTTCGACCTGTTTCAACAGGCTTTCGGTGTGATGACCGACATTGCCCATGGTCATCGCACCCGCCATGCGCGCACCACCCTTGAGGGTATGCAAGGCGCGCTTAACACTATGCAGCGCGGCGCGATCGCTCGGCGATGTACGCCATTGAGCTAGAGACTCCTCCACCGATTCGAGAATATCGGTCGCCTCTTCTTGGAAAATCTCCAGGAGCTCCGGATCGATTTGTTCGATGACTTCTTCGAACGCCTCCACCGCCGGCGCGGCGGGGCGGCTTGATGTGGCTACGTCTGCAGCAATGGATACCGGCGCGCTTACCGGCGTTGTCGGCGTCTCGACGCGGTCGTTCGCCGCGTCGAAGCGAGCATCGGTGTCGGGCCGAACCGGCGGCGCATCGTTAGTCAGATGTTCAATGCCGGCGGTAAACGCCTGCGCCAAGCGTTGAAAACTGGCGCGCAATTTTTCGGTAAGACCGATGCCGCGATTTAAGGCCTGTAGTAATTCGCTGACGGCGATATCGACATCGCGTAAGAGTTCGATGCTGTCGCGATCGACCGGCAATTGGCGCAGCTCCAGATGTTGAAGATATTTCTCCATCTCTGAACACGCGCGCGCCATCGGCTGCAATTCCAGCGAACGCGCATTGCCTTGCAAGGTATGCGCGGCGCGCAGCAGACTATGCGTCACGGCATTGCCGGCGCCTTCCGCGACGAAGTCGCGAATCGTATTCAG
>CAZCAK010000018.1:10271-12718 GCA_964496605.1 uncultured Acidiferrobacteraceae bacterium
GTTCCGGCACTGGCTCCGGCATGATCTCGAGTTCCGGCAGCGGTTCGTCCGCCATTGGCACTGGCATTTCCAGCGTCAGATCGTCAGCGGCGTCCTGTGCTGGTGCGCTGGATTTTTTCTGTACCAAGGCCTCGGCACGCGCGCGCAAGGCCTCGATGTCCATGTCGGGGGCGGCAGCACCTTCAAGCTGCGCAATCATCGGCGGCAATACCGCCTTGACGTCGTGCAATAGGCTAACAAGTTCGGGGCTGCGTGGGATCTTGCCCTCGCGCACATGATTCAGCATATGCTCGATCGACCATGCAAGCTCCGCGATCTCGGAGGCGCCGACCATGCGACCACTGCCCTTCAAGGTGTGGTAACCGCGACGCAGCTCCGCCAAGGCATCGGTATTATCCGGCTCGCCTTCCCAAGTCGCGAGGGCCTTGTCGATTGATTGATAGACCTCGCGCGCATCCTCGATAAAGATTTGCATGATCTCTTCGTCGAGATCGTCCATCGCGGCAGCCGGCGCCGGAGCAGCTGGTGTCGCCGGCTTCGGTGTAACACTCGGTGCCGCCTCGGGCGCGCCGAGCTTAAGTCCGAACTCGCTCATCAAGCCGGTCAAAATGTCCGCCGACGTCTTGAGCGTATCGCGAATCTCGTCGCTTAATTGTTCCGGCTCGCGCTGCACGATCTCGACTAGATTCAAAGTCTCGCCGGCGATGTGTACGATCTTGTCGGCACCCTTGGCTTCGGCACGGGACATAATCGTGCGCAATTGCTCCGATAGCGCCGCCGCCGCAGCGCCGTCCTGGGGTGCCGTCAACCACGCGGCGATTTGTTGCACGATACTCGTCGGCGTGCGGCCGGTGACGTTACCGATGGTTTCGTTCAGTTCCTTCAGTGCGGCGTCGATGAGTTGTTCGATGTTCGGACGATCGCGTTCCAAGCCCTCGAGATAAACTTCGATGGTACCGACGGCAACCGCGAGCGCGTCAAAGATGGCATGATCGGCCTCGAGTTTCTTCGCCCGAATGTCGTCAATGTAACCGTGCGTAATCGCTGTCAGTTCGGCGGCGCGCATCTGCCCCAAAATCTGCAAGGCGCCTTGGATCTGGCTTAGATACTGCGGCGTGTGTTCGATATGCGCGACGTCGTCGGAGTGCGCCGCAAATGCCTCGAGCGATTCTTCGACCTTGGCGAGATTGACGCGGATTTCTGCGGCAACGACTTTTAGCAATTGTTTGAATTCGGCTTCGGTCAGGGCGGCATCGCTGATCTCGATGCCATCGAGCGCCGCGCCTTCGGTCGCCATGCCGCGCAGCGCACGCAAGGCGTTAGTGCGGTCATCAATCTGGCGCCGCCAGCTGCTGCCCGAAACATGCATCTCTCGTGCACTGTTTTCCAGGAGGAGCAAGGCACCGGCCATGTGCATCGAGACGGCTTCACTGGCTTCGATCTGGCTCGCCATAATCGCGTGCGCCACCGCCACCAGTTCGTCGACCATCATCTTGAGCGGCGCGACGCCGAGCATATCGAGCGTACGCGCCATTTTTTCCAGCAAGGCGGTCAGCGGCGCCAAGGTCGTAACATCCTCGCGTCCGGTATCGAAGAATGCGGCAAGCAGCTCTTGCGCAGTTTCGACCTCTTTGCCTAAGGCCTGCGCGACCGATTCCATCACTTCCGGCGCCGGCAAATCTTCGACTGAGACATCGGCGTTGGGGGCGTTGCCGAACAGCGCGTCGAGCTCGAACGCCTCTTTGAGCTGCACCACCTTCTCGTTGCGCGATTTTGCGCCACCGAGCTGGAACAGCAAGGATTTGATCAGCGACTCAGAGGAGTTGCGTACTACCGCCTTCTCGCTGCCGTCGGTGAGTTTCTTAATTTGTTGTTCGATGCGCGCGAGCAGCTTTTTGCGCTCGTTGGTAACTTCGAGATCGCCGGCGATCAAAGCCGCGAGCAGGCCGCTCGATACCCAGAACAATTGCTCGATGACACCAACGTTGGCATGGCGCTCGAGTTCGCCGAGCATCTCCGCCATTTTATTCAGATGCGCTTGATTGCCGGTGTCCTTTAGCCACTTTAATAAGGTCGACTGGAACGCCGGGCGGATTTTCTTTGCCGCGGTATTAAATTCTTGTTCGCTACTCTTACGCCGCTCGGCCGCTTTCGGCGGACGCACCGACAAATCGGGATCGAATAAATCTAATTCCGAAATCGGTGCCGCTTGATATGCGGCGCGCAACTCATTAACCAGCGGCAATAGACGCAGCGGGGTATCGCGCTGCCCGTATTGCAGACGTGAGAGGTAATCCGGCAGGGTAATGATCGCGCGTGTCAGCAGCTCGAAGACTGGCTGTCCCGGCGTCACCTTCTCGTTGAGCACCGCTTCGGCCAACAACTCAGCATCGCGCGCCAACATCGCAGCACCGTCGAGCTCCACCATCTGCAAGGTGCCTACGACT
>CAZCAK010000018.1:12728-13464 GCA_964496605.1 uncultured Acidiferrobacteraceae bacterium
GCTGGCCGTTGTCTTGCGGATTTTCAGCGTAGGACTCGAGCGCAAGACGCGCTTGTTTCAGCGTCTCGTCGATCTCGGTCTTGACCCAGCCCAGCGTGCTCGGATCTATTTTGCTTGTGCTGTTCATCGTTCCTCAACCCGCTGACTTACCGTGCGCGGGCGCACGTCGCACGTTAGGCCGGGAGCTTGAAGCCGGCGACCGACGCTTGTAGTTCGCGCGCGAGTTCCGAGAGCTTACTGATCGATTCCGCGGTCTGACGCGTACCGGCCGAGGTCAAAGTCGTTGCTTCTTGAATCTGACCCATGCTTCCCGAAACCGCGGTTGCGAGTTCCGATTGATGATGCGCGTTTTGTGCAATGCCCACGATCAGGCCGGACAATTGTTCCGACACGGATTCGATTTCGCCTAGGGCTTGACCGGCGGCATCCGCCAGGCGCGTACCCTCGACCACGCCGTTGGTGGCCTTTTCCATCGATGCCACCGCTTCGTTCGTGTCCGCTTGAATGGTTTTCACCAGGTCCGCGATCTGTTTGGTCGCTTCACCGGAACGTTCCGCGAGGCGCTGTACTTCGTCCGCAACCACCGCGAAACCGCGACCGGCTTCGCCGGCCATCGCCGCTTGGATCGCCGCGTTCAAAGACAGAATATTGGTTTGCTCGGCAATGTCGTTAATGAGCTCGACGATTTCACCGATCTGTTGCGAGGATTCGCCGAGACGCTTAATACGTTTCGCGG
>CAZCAK010000019.1:0-13225 GCA_964496605.1 uncultured Acidiferrobacteraceae bacterium
ATGAATAGCGTGAGATACAGCACCAACACACCGGCCCAGAGACCGAAGGCGATTTCGACTTCGCCCAGCAAGTGAAAGAAATTGGCGCCGATCGATCCGTGCGGCAACGCGTGCGCCCAATGCTGCAGGCGCTTTACGGAAAAGGTGTGGAGAATCGCGACGGCGAACAACGCCGTCGCAGCGATCTCGCTAGATGTCGGCGTCAACGGACGACGATTTAATTAGCGGCAGCATCGTCCATGCGCTTCCATATGCACCGGCCACCGGATTTTTTGTCGATCTCCTCCACCCACAGGCGATGCGCATCGAGCTCTTCATCGCTTGCGCGTAAGATCGCCAACGGCTCACGCATAGCAGTGATCATACGCACCTCGTTCGTCGCCGATTGTGCCCGCGCGGAGTCACCCGTGTCCTGGAACAAGGTCGCTTGACCGCCGGTCATGGCGAGATAAACGTCGGCGAGGATTTCGGCATCGAGCAAGGCGCCGTGCAGATCGCGCTGCGAGTTATCGATGTTGTAGCGCCGACACAGCGCGTCCAAATTATTTTTCTGTCCCGGATGCAGGCGACGCGCCAGCGCGAGACTGTCCAAAACCGTGCAGTGTCCGTCGAGACAACGAATCAAACTCGAGTCGGCGCCGACGCGCGCCAGCTCGTGATTAATGAAGCCGACGTCGAAGGCGGCGTTATGAATGATCAGCTCCGCGCCTTTAATAAAATCCAAAAACGCCGCGGCGACATCGGGAAAGCGCGGTTTGTCGGCGAGATGTTCGTTGGTGATGCCGTGGACTTCGATCGCGCCGGCGTCGATCGCGCGATCGGGATAGAGATATTGATGATAGCGTCGCCCGGTAAGACGACGATTAAGAAGTTCGACACAACCGATTTCGATGATGCGGTGACCTTGGCTCGGCTCTAGGCCCGTGGTTTCGGTATCGAGTACGACCTGGCGCACGCGCGTCCTCCTTAGGTTGTTGTTGTCGCTAGCATCGCATCGATCGCGGCGTTCGCCAAGCGGTCGACGCGCTCGTTTTCCGGATGACCGCTATGGCCCTTGATCCAATGCCATTCGATGCGGTGCGCGTGTGCCGCTTGCTCCAGGCGCTGCCATAGATCGACATTCTTCACCGGCTTTTTATCGGCGGTTTTCCAACCGCGCCGCTTCCACTGCGGCAGCCACTCGGTGATGCCGCGACGAACGTATTGCGAATCGGTGGTCAGCGCAACTTTGCACGGTCGCTTCAAGGCCTCGAGCGCGCAAATTGCGGCCATGAGCTCCATGCGATTATTGGTCGTCGCCGCCTCGGCGCCCGACACTTCCTTTTCCGTGCCCGCGGCGCGTAATAACGCACCCCAGCCGCCCGGGCCGGGGTTGCCGCGACAGGCACCGTCAGTAAAGATTTCGATGTTATCCACTCTTGGCCATCGGTTGAGTCACGCGGCCACCGACCCAACGCCGGCTGCGACGCGGGCGCAGCGGCGTAAGACCGAATTCGCGTTTTTTGGCGACCAAAATATACGCCGCGGCGCCCAAGGGCCACCAACGATCGCCGGCGTTTTCCATAAACTGCAGGCGCTGCATGGCGCGCTCGCCTTGCAACGGCGGCCGATAGCAGGCCATGGCGCCATGCGTTAATTCAAAATCGAGTAACGCGATCCAATCTTTAATACGCATGAGATGCAGGAAATGCCCCGACCACGGCACGGTACCATCGCGCCGGCGAAACAATCGCCACAGACCCCAGAGGCTCATGGGATTGAACCCAACGATCACGACATGCCCTTCCGGCATCAGCACGCGATCGACCTCGCGCAAGACCTGATGCGGATCGTCGGCGAAATCGAGGGTGTGCGGCAGCATGACGAGATTGATGCTCTTGCCGGCGAAGGGCAAGGCCTCAGGAACGCCGTGTACATTCGCGGCGCCGGTGCGTGGATACATATCGTAAACCACCCGCGTCGGCGCGACGGTACCTTCGAGCCAGTCGAGCGTACCGATACACCCGACCTGTAAGGCCATGGCGCCGTAGAGCTGTGGCAATATCCCGCGCAAGCGCGCAACCTCGGCCGCCTGCAATAACTGCCCCAGCGGCTCCTCGAACCAGGCGCATAGCGCGCGACGCAGTTGCAGATTGTCGCCGTGCTCGATTGACCTCTGCATTTCAACGCCCCAGACTTTGGCCCATGCCCAGGGTTTTACACGTCCGTGCCTTTGCCGACAACTACATTTGGCTCGTGGGCGCGGCCGGCAGTAAGGCCATCGTTATCGTTGATCCTGGCGATGCGCGGCCGGTACTGGCGTACCTTGCCGAGCACGAGCTGGAACCGGTCGCGATTTTCTGCACGCATCATCACGGCGATCATGCCGGCGGCATCCCGACGCTACGCGCGGCCTTCGATATCCCCGCCTACGGTCCCGCAGGGGAAACGATTGCCGGCGTTAGCCATCGGCTGCGCGGCGGCGATACCGTCGACATTGCGACACTCGGTCAACGCTATTCGATCTTGGATATCCCCGGGCATACCCGCGGGCACATCGCGTTTTACGGCGAAGGTAGCGTGTTTTGTGGCGACACCTTGTTTTCCGCAGGTTGTGGGCGATTATTCGAAGGCACGGCGACGCAACTGTATCGCTCCTTACAATCGCTTGCCGCCTTGCCGCCGGAAACGCTGGTGTACTGTGGGCATGAATATACCTTGGCGAATCTAAAATTCGCCTTAACCGTTGAACCGGAAAACACCGCCGCCGCGGCCTATTTGGCGGAGGTCCGGTCGCTGCGCGAGGCTGGGCAGGCGACGCTGCCCTCCACTATTGGGCGCGAGCGCGCGGTAAATCCGTTTTTGCGCACGCACGTAGCTGCGATTCAGGCACGGGTGCTGCAGCAAGATCCAAGCGAGCTGGACCGAAAGTCGGATCGCGTCATTGAAGTATTTGCTAGACTGCGCCGCTGGAAGGATGATTTTTAAGGACAAACTTAATTGACGCGGGCATGTGCCACTCCTAATATTATTTAGCATATGACCAATCCCTCTATTACTTCCGTTGCGGGTAGCCGCAAACAGCCCGCACGCGCAAAATCGTTGATTGCAGCGGCGATTATGATCACTTTTGGCTTGACGTTGCAGGCCTGCGCCACGAAGGGACCAATCGGCGACGATGTCACCGGCGAAGCGCGACCCACAGAGGGCGCCCCGGCGACTCCAGCACCGACCAAGACCGCCAAGCAGGATAGATCCAAGCCCAAAATCAAAGAAGCCAAGACCGCAAGCCCAGTCGCCGACGGGAATGAGTCGCAGACTGATGCCTTCATCGTACGTACCAGCCCCGATGCCGATAAGCCGCGTGAGGCGAACAAGCCGACGGCAACCGCGGAATACACCAATCTGTGGGACCGTGTCCGTGCCGGCCTAAAACTGCCGAAGATGGAAGGCCCGATCGTTGAGGCGCATGAACGCTGGTTCGTAAACAACCCTGAATACATGGAGCGCATGCTACAGCGCGCCAACCTGTACCTATTCCACATCGTTGAGGAAGTCGAGAAGCGCAATATGCCGATGGAAATCGCGCTGTTGCCGGCGATCGAGAGCGCGTATCAGCCACGCGCGTACTCGCATGCACGTGCCTCCGGCCTGTGGCAATTTATTCCCTCCACCGGCCGCCTATACGGCTTGAAGAGCGATTGGTGGTACGACGGCCGCCGCGACATTCTAGAATCGACGCGCGCGGCGCTCGATTATCTCGAGAAGCTCGGCAAGGACTTCGACGGCGACTGGTATTTGGCACTCGCCTCGTATAACTGCGGTGAAGGCAAGGTCGGTCGCATCCGTGAAGACAACCGCCGCAAAGGCCTTTCCGTGGATTATCAAGACCTGCCGCTGCCGCCGGAAACGCAACATTACGTTCCGAAGCTGATGGCGATGGTCAATATCGTCTCCGACCCGGCGCGCTACGGCTTAGAGCTGCGCGATATTCCGAACAGCCCATACTTCGTCCAAGTCGACGCTGGCGCACAAATCGACCTGGGCGTCGTCGCGAAACTCACGAAACTCGAGATCGACGACCTTTACGCCATGAACCCGGGCTTCAATCGCTGGGCGACGTCACCGAACGGTCCGCATAATTTGCTGATCCCGGTATCGACCAAAGCGGCCTTGATGGATGGCCTGAGCGAACTGACACCGGAACAACGCATGCAGTGGGCGCGGCACCAAGTCCGTCGCGGCGATAGCGTGGCACGTATTGCACATAACTATGGTGTAAGCCCGGAGGCGATTCGCATCGCGAACAAGCTCAACGGCAATCGCCTGAAGCTCGGTCAAGATTTGCTCATTCCGGTATCGGGCCGCAAGCTGCTCGTCGCTGGTAATGCAAGTAATGTCAGCGCTAAAGAGCCGGCGCTGCGCACCACCAGCACCGACAGCAGCGAAAACGCCGCTGACAGCAAGGTCCGCGTCATCCATCGTGTCCGCGCCGGCGAGACGCTGTACAGCATCGCCAAACGTTATAACGTCTACGTACGCCAAATCACCGACTGGAACTTTATGGAGCGCGACGCCGTGCTGCGTATGGGTCAGAAGCTTTTAATTTGGACCAAGCCGGAACGCTCCACCAGCGCCGATCACGATCAAAGCCAAAAGACCGGCTGAGTAGCGAAACTCACCCCACCCAACATCGCGGCGCGATGTTGGGTTTTTTATTGCCCGTTCGGCGCCGGCAGTAGCGAGGCACGCAGCAATTCGCGTGTGTAGTCAGCGCGCGGTGCGGTAAACAAGGTTTCGGTGGCGCCCTCTTCGACAACACGCCCGTGACGCATGACCAACACCCGGTTGGCCATGGCGCGGATCACTTTCAAGTCGTGGCTGATAAACACATAACTCAGACCGCGACGCGCCTGTAATCCAAGCAATAGTTCCAATACCTGCTTTTGCACCGACACATCGAGCGCGCTGGTCGGCTCATCAAGCAATAATAATTTGGGCTCCAGCACGATGGTGCGCGCGATCGCGATGCGCTGTCGCTGACCGCCGGAGAATTCGTGTGGATAACGCGTGAGCATCGACTCTTCCAAGCCGACCTCCTTCATCGCCGCAACAATGCGCGCGCGTCGCTGCTGGCGCGTGAATTCCGGAAAGTGGATGCCAAGACCCTCATCGACGATTTCGGCCACCGTCATGCGCGGCGACAGCGACGAATAGGGATCTTGGAACACGACCTGGAAATCCTTGCGCAGCGGCCGCAGTTCGCGCGTCGATAATTTTTGTAATGCCTGACGTTCGAATTCGATCTCGCCGTCGCAGCGCTGCAGACGCAAGAGGCACATGCCCAAGGTCGACTTGCCGGAACCCGACTCACCGACGATGCCTAGGGTTTGTCCGGGCGGTAACACCAGCGAAACGTCATCGACCGCTTTCACCTCGCCAATGCGGCGGCGCCAGAACCCACCCTTGATCGGAAAGTAACAACGCAAGCCGCTGCCGCGGATAATCGGGTGCGCCGATGCCGGCGTTGTCGGTGTCGGGCGTTGCAACGCCTCCGGCTGGCTCGCCAACAGGTGACGCGTATACGGATCTTGCGGTGCACGAAACAAGGTATCGACCGGTGCGCGTTCGACCACGCGACCGGCACGCATAACATAAATTGTATCGGCGAAGCGGCGAACGATATTTAGATCATGCGTGATCAAGAGTACCGCCATGCCAAACTCGCGCTGTAAATCGTTCAACAAGTCCAATATCTGCAATTGCACCGTGACATCGACCGCGGTGGTGGGTTCGTCGGCGATGAGCAGCTGCGGGTGGCACGCCAAGGCCATGGCGATCATGACGCGTTGGCGCTGGCCGCCGGAGAGCATATGCGGATAGCTCTCGAAGCGTTGCTCCGGATCGGTAATACCAGTGCGGCGCAATAGCTCCAACATGCGGCTGCGCGCCGCCGCGGGGGTCAGGCCTTCGTGCACCCGTAGCGGTTCGATTAACTGATCGCCGACGGTGTAAAGCGGATTCAGTGCCGTCATCGGTTCCTGCGGAATGAACGCAATCTCTTTACCGCGCACCGCGCGTAGTGCATCTTCGTTCAGTCGCAGTAAATCGCGCGACTTGAATTTAATCTCGCCGCTCGGATAGTGCGTCTGCGCATGCTCGTGCAGATTTAAAATCGACATGGCGGTAACCGACTTACCCGAACCCGATTCGCCGACTAAGGCCAACTTCTCGCCGCGCGCCAGCATAAGATCGACGTCGTGCACCACACGACTACGCGTGTCGCGACCGAACTCGACGCTTAAGCGTTTTATTTCTAGCAGTGTTTCGGGCGACTGACTCATCCGCGGCGGGTATCCATGGCTTCGCGCAAGGCCTCGCCGATAAAAATGAGCAATGTCAGGGTTCCGACCAAGACGATGAAAGTACTTAAGGACAACCACCAGGCATCGATGTTTTCTTTGCCTTGAGCTAATAATTCGCCCAGACTCGGCGTCGATGGCGGCACGCCTAGACCGAGAAAATCGAGACTGGTCAACGCGAGAATGGCGCCGCTGATGCGAAACGGCATGAACGTAATCACCGGCGTCATACTATTGGGCAATAAATGACGCCACATGATCGCGCGATTGCTGGCGCCCAGTGCGCGCGCCGCCTTTACGTAGTCCATATTGCGGCCACGCAAAAACTCGGCACGCACGTAATCCGCGAGGCCCATCCAACCGAACAAGGACAATAATATTAATAACAAGCCGATACTCGGCTGGAAAATCGAGGCAAAAATAATCAGCAGATATAACTCCGGCATCGAACTCCAGATTTCGATGATGCGCTGCAAAAATAAATCGGTGCGGCCCCCGAGGTAGCCTTGGATCGCGCCCAGCAAAATACCGATCACCGTCGCCACCACGGTTAAGGCGAAGGCGAACAAAACCGACAGACGAAAGCCGTACAATAGGCGCGCGAATACGTCCCGCCCACGATCGTCGGTGCCCAAGAGATTCTGCGCCGACGGCGGTGCCGGATTCGGTTGGGTCGCAAAGTAATTGATCGAGTCGTAGCGATAGCGATTCGGCGCAAACCACACCCGGTTACCGCCCGCGGTTAATAAGCCGACGATGTATGGATCGTTGTAATCGGCCTCGGTCTCGAAGTCGCCCCCGAAGGTCGTTTCAGAATAGGTTTTGAATAACGGAAAGTAGTAATGCCCCTGATAGCGCACCAGCAAAGGCTTGTCATTGCTGATCACTTCGGCGAACAGGCTTACGCCGAATAGCGCTAGAAAAATCCATAAGCTGTAATACCCGCGACGGGAGCGCTTAAAGCGCTGCCAGCGGCGATACCACGGCGATTGCTCACGCGTATGACCTAGCGACTCGCGCGCGAGTTCGGCGGTGCGCTCTTGTGTCGTTCCGCCGGTCACGATAGCGCTTCGAACTGAATGCGCCGATCAACCACGACGTATAACAAATCGGACAGCAATTTGGCGAGCAGCCCGATCAAGGTAAACAGAAATAAGCTACCCAGTACTACCGGGTAATCGCGCTTCATGACCGATTCGTACGACAAAAGCCCCAAGCCGTCGAGCGAAAATATTTTTTCAATGAGCAAGCTGCCGGTAAAAAAGGCGCCGATGAATGCCGCCGGAAATCCGGTGATCAGCGGAATCAGCGCATTGCGGAACACGTGCTTGTAAAGCACCGCGGTCTCTGTGAGTCCCTTGGCGCGCGCCGTGACGACGTATTGCTTGCGGATCTCTTCCAAGAAACTGTTCTTGGTCAACATGGTCATGATGGCAAGACTGCCGACCACGGACGCCGTGACCGGCAAGGCAATGTGCCACAGATAATCGGTGATCTTATGGAACCACGATAACTGGTGCCAATTATCGGACGTCAATCCGCGCAAGGGAAACACATCCCAAAAACTGCCGCCGCCGAACAACACCAACAAGGTCACACCGAGCACGAAGCCGGGAATGGCATAGCCGACTAAAATGATCGTGCTGCTGACAACATCGAAGCGCGAACCGTCATGCACCGCCTTAGCCACACCGAGCGGTATGCAGGCAAGATAGACGATCAAAAACGTCCACAAACCGATCGTGATCGACACCGGCAATTTCGACATGATGAGATCGAATACCGGCCGATGTTGGTAGTAGCTGTTCCCGAGATCGAAACGCGCGTACCGCTCCATCATGTGAATAAATCGCACATGCGCCGGTTGATCGAAACCGTATAGCGCCTTGATCTCTTTTAATCGCTCTTGATCCAGGCCGGCGGCGCCACGATAGGCGAGGCCTTGCATGCCGCTACTCGCCTCGCCGCCGCCACCGCGTTGCTTTTGGAGCTCATGCACCAATTGCTCGACTGGACCGCCGGGAACGAATTGCGTCACGGCGAAGGTCACGAGCATGACGCCGAATAAGGTCGGAATCATTAGCAAGAGGCGCTTAAGGATATACGCGAGCATTATTTCGCCCACCAGGTTTTAATCGCCCACGTATCGGCGCCGAAATACAGCGGCAGTGTCGCGGGATAGCCATAGCGGTCCCAGTAGGCAATGCGATGGGTCGCGATATACCAATTCGGCACGACGAAGTCGTAATGTTGCATCACGCGGTCGAGGGCATGTACCGCGGTCACTAAATGTTTGCGGTCTGGCGCGTAGATGACCTTGCCAATGAGCGCATCGATCACCGGATTATTAATGCCGATCAAGTTCGACGAACCTTCCTGGTTCGCGGTTGAGGAGTGCCACAGATTCATCAATTCGTTTCCCGGCGATTGCGACTGCCCCATCGTGTCAACGGTCATATCGAAATCGAAGATATCGGTTCGGCGTTGAAATAGCGCCGTATCGATGGTCCGATAGTGCGCCGCGATGCCGAGCTTAGCTAGGTTGCGCGCAAACGGCGCAAAAATACGGTCAAACCCCGCCTGCGCAATAATAATTTCGAACTCGAATGGCTCGCCGCGCGCATTCACCAAGCGCTCACCGTCCAAATGCCAGCCGGCCTCTTTCAATAGCGCCCGCGCCAGGCGTAAGTTTTCTCGTAACGAGTGCGGCGGTGTCGTCGTCGGCGGCGCCCAGGGCACGGTGAACACCTCGGCCGGCAGCTGTTGGCGATAAGGTTCTAGAAGCTTCAGCTCCTCGCCTTCCGGTACGCCGGTCGCGGCCAGCTCGCTATTGCTGAAGTAGCTATTGCAGCGCGTGTACTGGTTGTAAAACAGATTACGATTCGACCAATCGAAATCAAACGCCAAGGTAATCGCGCGGCGCACGCGCGCGTCCTTAAACAGCGGTCGACGCGTATTGAATACGAAACCTTGCATGCCAGCGTCGTTATGGTGACGCAGCGAGGTGCGTTTGATACGACCGGATTTAAATTGCGGGCCGTTGTAATCGCGCGCCCAACGTTTGGAATTATTTTCCAATAAAAATCCAAATTCGCCGGCCTTGAACGCCTCCAGGATTACAGTATCGTCCAAATAATATTTAAAGACGACGCGATCGAAATTAAACATGCCGCGGCGCTCGGCGCGATCGCGTGCCCAGTAATCCGGATTGCGTTCGTACACAACTTGTTTACCAAGATCGTAGCGAGCAAGTCGATAAGGACCGCTACCGATCGGTGTGGTCATGGTGACCTGATCAAACGGTTTATCGCCGACCCATTTACGGGAAAATATCGGTATCTGCGCCGCAATAAGGAATAGCTCCGGGTTCACCTTGGCGAAATTAAAGCGCACGGTGTGCGCGTCGAGTGCTTCCACGCCTTTGATATCGGCCCAATAAAACCGGAACCGCGGGTGCGCCTGCTTGCTCATCAAGGTATCGAAACTAAACTTCACATCCGCCGCGGTCACGGGGTCGCCGTTGGAAAATCTTGCCGCCGGATCGAGCTTGAAGGTGACGGACAGCTTATCCGGCGCCAGCGCGACATCGCGTGCGAGATGGGCGTAGAGCGAGTACGGCTCATCGAGGCTCTGCTCCATCAGCGTCTCGAACACCAAATCGGTGGCGAGTCCCGCCGCCGGAATACCTTTAAGCAAAAACGGGTTGAGGTTTTGGAAATTCCCCATCACCGAGACGCTGAATTCGCCCCCACGCGGCGCGTTCGGATTAACGTAACCAAAATGCTGAAACGTAGACGGATATTTCGGCGTATAACCTAATGCGGCCGCTGGCGCGGCGGTTGCCGGCGTCGTCGCGATCGACCATAGGCCTAAGGACAGCGCGAGCGCGACTAGTCTCGAAGCTATGGATGCGCCGTGCGGCCTGAGTCGAAATAACGCCTGGAATAGCGTTTGGAATAAGGTCTCGCGGCGGACTCGGCTAGAGCAGGTAGACATTCGGCGCTATTATGCACTGCCTAGCCCCGCGGCTGGCAATACGCCGCAGCGCTGAGGCAAAGCGCGCGAACCGCTTTCACCACGAAATAGCATTCTTTAAGGAGCGAATATGGGTTTTTTGCAAGGCAAGCGTGCGCTGATCGTCGGCGCCGCCAGCGAACGTTCCATCGCCTGGGGTATCGCGCAGGCAATGCGGCGCGAAGGCGCAGAACTGGCCTATACCTATCAAAACGAAAAGCTACGCTCGCGCGTCGACAAGATGGCGCAGGAGACGCAAGCCAATATCGTGCTGCCGTGCGACGTCGGCGTCGATAGCGATATCGATCAGGTGTTTGCGACGCTGAAAAAGAATTGGGACGGCTTCGACATCTTGATCCATTCCGTGGCATTCGCCCCGCGCGAGTTACTCGACGGCGATTACTTGAATCAGATCACGCGCGACGGCTTTCGCATCGCGCACGACATCAGCTCCTATAGTTTTGCGGCGTTGGCGAAGGCGGCGCGCCCGATGATGCAAGGGCGCCACGGCGCCCTGCTCACGTTGTCGTACATCGGCGCGCTACGCGCAATGCCGAATTACAATATTATGGGTTTGGCCAAGGCGAGCTTAGAGGCGAATGTGCGTTATTTGGCGTATGCCATGGGTCCGGAAGGCATTCGCGTAAACGGCATCTCGGCCGGGCCGATCAAGACGTTGGCCGCCGCCGGTATCGGCGATTTTCGCAAGATGCTCGACCAGTACGAACGCAATGCACCCTTGCGGCGCAGCGTCACGATCGAGGAGGTCGGCAATGTCGCGGCGTTTTTATGCTCCGATCTCGCCTCCGGCATTACCGGCGAAATCACCTACGTCGACGCCGGGTTTAATACCGTCGGTCTCGGGCTATAACGTCAACGTTAAAGGCGATCGTTATACACCTCGATCGATTCTGACTTACGTAGCGCCCGCAGAAAGGCATCGTAGTACTCCTGGGTCGTACGCCGCTCCAGCGTCGCTTGCGTCGCCCCACGCAAGGTCGCATCGCCCTGCGCCGTGCCCGACTCAACCTTGGTCAAGGCGAAGATCGCCTGGCCTTGCGCACCGAGATCGACCTTGCCATAAACCGGCTTCGCCTGCGGTACCCCGGCTTTGAACGCAGCATCCAGCACGCGCGCATCGAAACCTTGTGCATCGCGCCGTGAAACGGTTTTTGCCGGTGTCGATTTCACACCGTCGCTCTTGGCTATCGTCGCCCAAGCTTCGCCCTTCTGCAATTGCTGAAGTAAGGTGTCGGCCCGCGCCGCCGCATCGCTCTCGGCGCGCTCGCGTTTAAGTCGCGTGACAATTTGATCTTTGACCTCAGCCAAAGGCCGCGTTGTTGATGGTCGCCGTTCAGCCACCCGCAGCGCAACGTAGTCGGTAGGTCCGAGCTCGATCGCATCGCTATTGCGCTGCTGTGCCACAATCTCCGGATTGAAGGCGGCGTCCAATACCTTCGGCTGTGCCGCGATGCCAGCGCCGCCCTTACGCGTAAACCAATCGCTATGCTGGATCGACAAGCCTAAGGCGTCCGCGGCCGGCTTGAGACTCTCGGGGTGTTCGTAGGCGGTGTTCTGCAGCGTCTGCGCCAATTCGAAAAAGCGCTCTTCGGCTTTTCGCGTACGTGCCAGGTTCCCGATCTCGCCGCGCACCTGGCTTAAAGGTTTTTTCACTTCCGGTTTGACCGCCTCGAGCTGAATCAGATGATAACCGTACTGGGTCTTCACTGGTTCGCTCAGATCGCCCGCCTTCTTTAGCGAAAATAGCGCGCTGTCGAATTCCGGCGCAAAGACACCGCGACGGTTAAAACCGAGCTCGCCACCCTTGCTGGCAGAACCGGGGTCTTGCGAATACTTGCGCGCCAGCGCGGCAAAATCAGCGCCGCCCAGCAATTGTTTGCGCACGGCATTGGCCTGCGCCAACACGCGATCCTTTTCCTCGGGCTTGGCGTTCGGGGCGAGACTAAACAAAATATGACGCGCCTTGCGTTCCTCCGGTGTCGTAAAACGTGCCGCCTCGTCGTCGTAAAACTTGCGCAGCTCGTCCTCGCTCAGCTTCATACCCTTTGCGATATCGGCCGCCGTAAGACGCAGGTAATCGACCTTCACTTGCTCCGCGGTCTTAAACTCGTCTGCGTGGGTATCGTAGTAACTCTTTACCGCGTCGTCGCTGATAGTGACCTTCGGCATTAATGCCTCCGGTGTCACCTGCAGATAGGCGACTTCGCGTCTCTGTGTCTCAAGCTCCAAGATGCGATCCACGTCGGCGCTCGGCGCTATCGGCTGCATGAAGCCTTGGCGCACCTGCTCCGCTAGTGCCTCTTCGCGCATGCTTTGTTCAAAACCCGCGACACTAAACCCAGCGTTGCGCAATACCTCTTCGTAACGCTTCGGATCGAAGCCGTGTTCACCTTGGAACTCGGGGATATCGCGGATCTTTTGCGCCAAGGTCTTATCGTTCGCCGCGTAGAAATAATCTTCGACGTAACGCGTAATCAATA
The DNA here is from genome assembly GCA_964496605.1 of uncultured Acidiferrobacteraceae bacterium. GTDB lineage: Bacteria > Pseudomonadota > Gammaproteobacteria > Acidiferrobacterales > CAZCAK01 > CAZCAK01. The sequence continues at coordinate 12,857 of CAZCAK010000019.1, forward strand.
ACTCGTCGATCATGCCGTTCAACACCTGCTGCTTGAATGCAGCGCTTTCGAACAGGCGGGGATCGAAATTGCGACCGAGGTAGCGCTGCATGGTTTGGCGCTGGCGTTCGAGCGCGCGACGATAATTCGCCACTGAAATCTTGCTGCTGCCAACCTTCGCGACGACGAGATCGGCGTCGTTGTGGAAGTAGGCATTGATGCCCCATAAGGCGAACGGAACGCCGATAATGAGCACCACGATCGTGGCAAACAATCCTTGAATCTTTTCTCTTATCGAGGCGAGCATAATCTTGAATCCGCGCGTGAGTCCGTCAACAGTGATGTTATGTTAAATTCGCAAAACCGCCGGGAACTAAAAAATAAACCGAG